>DASQQM010000027.1:0-4239 GCA_035643475.1 Anaerolineae bacterium
TACTTTATCAAGCTCCTTGTTTACCCTTCCAGATTCTATCTAACTTTTCTTCAAAGCCTGCGCCCTTCTTGTATCGCTGGTACCGGCTGGCACTTTTTTTGTAATAATCCTGATGGTACTCTTCAGCTTCATAAAACTTGCTTGCGGGAAGGATCGCTGTGGCGATAGGCTTATCAAATAGACCTGATTCCTGAAGCTTTTTCTTAGATTCTTCTGCAAGCTTCCTTTGAGTTTCATTTCGATAAAAGATTGCGGTCTTGTATTGAGAACCTTTGTCATAAAACTGCCCAAATTGATCGATAGGGTCGATATTTCTCCAAAAGATATCTAGCAATTGCTTGTAGGTGATTACTGATGGGTCGTAGGTTACTTTGACGGCTTCGTAATGTCCGGTTAGCCCTGTTGAAACCTGCTCATACGTCGGGTTTTCCCTGTGTCCACCCGTGTAACCAGATACTGCCGAGACGACTCCATCCACTTCTTCAAAAGCGGCTTCCGTGTGCCAGAAGCAGCCACCAGCAAATATTGCCGTCTCTAAAGGTCTGTCCTCGCTCGCTTCTTTTCTGTTTTGCATATCATCACATCCAATATGGATAAGCCGATAATTCCTATGGATACTTTATAGCCTGAAAAGCAGAACCTTATGCACCTCTAGATTTTCATCTTGTTTCATAATTGCATGCTTTTTGTTGACCAGCGTACCGTTACAGCTGGTAGTTGATTTGAGCGGTGAATAGTGCCTTCCGTCTTTCTGTATTGCCACGTTCTTTATTCACCGTTCCTCAGCTTAGATACCTGGAGAACGTCTAATTCTGGAATTATCCATTTCATACCGCAAAACCTCGCGTGAGTTTTGTTTCTGCGTCGTTGGGTTATAGAAAAGGCAGTAATGTTAGATAAAGAAAGGGTGAAGCATCCATGCCATATAACAGCTTGAAGGACTTGCCGGAAAGGGTAAAGAGTAGCTTGCCGCATCATGCCCAGGAGATTTATATGGAAGCCTTTAATAACGCCTGGGAAGAGTATAAAGAGCCTGAGGAGCGCCGAGGAGAAGAGTCGCGCGAGGAAGTCGCCCACAAAGTCGCCTGGTCGGCTGTAAAGACCAAATACGAGAAGGATGAGAAAGGCCAGTGGGTTGAGAAGCGCAGTGCGTAATTAGAGGCAGGTCATATGTTATCTGATTACAGAGACGGAAAGATGCATATTGGGTAAAGCGATGGGCGCTTCTGTGGTAGGGAGCGCTTTTACTTGTTAAACTTGGAATAGCTAGCACTTTGATTATCGCTATCTTGCATTATGACACTAAACACCCATGATCCACACTATCCCACTATAACCGTACCGCAGCGCGGCCACATATTTTGTCGGTTTCTCCAACAACTCCGAGTCTGAATACTGTCTACTCACCCCAGCAAATTTCGACTCCTAGAAAGATGGCTTTGACGAGCGATTTTCTTTTTGCCCAAAACGTGAACCTTCCAAGGATTCGAACTCGTAGTCATTACAAAGCTTCGCATGCTTCACATGGACGAAGAAACTGGAGCTAGATGATTATGTCATAGGTTACCCAGCTATTTCTTTTTAGCCGCAAAACCTTGTCGTGGTTGCGTAGGTGTGCTACCTTTATTGCGGTATGAGATTGAAATTCAGCCTAATTCCCAAGAACGAAATCTACTTTGAGTTGTTTAACAAAGCGTCGGAGAACCTTGCCGAGGCCGCGGTGCTGTTGCGCGATAGCTTCCGATTCCCCGAAAAAGCAGGCGAAATAGCCAAAGAAATACGAAGGATTGAGCGCAAGGGCGATGACCTCGTCGCCGAAATCAGCCAGAGGCTCGCGAAGACCTTTGTTACACCCTTCGATTCCGAGGACATTCACGAGCTGCAAAGTGCGATTGATAATATTCTCGACGCTATCGACTCGATAGCGGAGAGAATCGACCTGTACCACGTTCACCACATCCCGCAACCCGCGGTGGAGCTGGCGGAGGAGATAGTAAACTCCTCAAAGCTTTTGACTGCTTTGACAGGATGCTTGAAGAAGATGAAGTGTGACTACAAGCTCGTCGATGAGATCAAGGAGCACGAGCGGGCTGCGGACAAGATCTACAGAAAGGCGATCGCAGACCTGTTTGCCAACGGCGCCGATGCCCTCGAAGTGATCAAGTGGAAGGATATTTACGAAGACCTTGAAGATACGGTTGACTTTTGCCGTGAAGCCACGATCATGATCGAAGGAATCGTTCTCAAACATGCCTAGCCTCGAAGTTGTCATCCTGATTGTTGCCATAGCACTGGTCTTTGATTTCATTAATGGCTTCCACGATGCAGCTAACTCAATCGCCACCGTTGTTGCAACGAGAGTGCTTACCCCCCGACTCGCGGTTATTTGGGCCGCTTTCTTCAACTTCGTCGCAGCCTTTGTCTTCGGCCTCCACGTCGCCAGGACGGTCGGCACTGGAATAGTGATGCCGGAAGTGGTTGATAACACGATTATCGCAAGTGCGTTGATTGGGGCCGTTGTCTGGGGGGTTATAACATGGTGGAAGGGCATTCCCTCGAGCTCATCGCATGCTTTGATTGGCGGTCTTATCGGAGCTGCCCTGGTAAAAGCGGGGCCGTCTGCGTTGATCGGAGCCGGGATTAACAAGACCATACTGTTTATCGTTCTTTCGCCGCTACTCGGCTTTATACTCTCTGTGGTTCTTACAAATGTGCTTTTCTCCGCTTTGAGGAATGTGCAAGCTGATGCTGCGAATACGTTCTTCAGGCGCGCACAGTTCTTCTCGGCCGCGGCATACAGCCTCGGCCACGGGGGAAACGATGCCCAGAAGACGATCGGCATCATAACCGCGCTGCTCTTCTCGGCGGGCTACATCAAGGGCGAATTTTCGATCCCACTCTGGGTTATCCTAATTTCTTATTCGGCGATGGCGATCGGCACGCTCTTTGGCGGCTTCAGAATCGTTAGGACTATGGGGTCAAAGCTCACTAAATTAAAGCCGGTTGGCGGCTTCATCGCCGAGACCTCGGGGGCGGCAACGCTGTTTTTCGCCTCGTCTCTCGGGGTTCCCGTCTCCACTACTCACACCATTACTGGCTCGATCGTCGGCGTCGGTTCCACGCGCAGATTCAGGGCCGTCAGGTGGCCGCTGGCTTCCCGCATCGTATGGGCGTGGGTTCTCACGATCCCGGCTGCTGCGATTATCGCTGCAGCGACAACCCTTGTAACCCGGGCGTTATAATCATCCATAGTTCTTAGCACCGCTATGCGCCTACGACGAGAACTGACTCCAAGCTCTAATAAAAGGCTGCAGGTAATACTTCCCAAATAGGAAAGAAACAGACGTACGATAATCTGTTGTCCGACTACATCGCTAAGAAGGCCATGGCATCCTTCAACCTCTTCTATCTTAAACCAGGTTCGAAGATTGTTCAGCTTTCCCAGCTACTGGATGTTGTTATATCACGTAGCTAGTGAGTCTTCTTGGTTCTCAGTATTTTTTGAAGCGATTGCATGCTAAGCTAAGTATTATAAAATAGCACGCCTTGATGAGGTTGACTATGGAAGATATGGTGTTTCTTTGTACGGTCGAGAATTCAGCTGAAGCGTTAGTGCTTAAGTCGCAACTAGATGATGCAGGGCTTAGGTATAGAGTTGATACGTTTGCGCCCAACATATATAGCCCTTTCAGACCAGGTTTTGCTGTCCCTATGGGGCCAATTAGTTTCTATATCTATCGAGATGATTATAACAATGCTAGGAAGTTGCTGAACATTGACGACAAAAAGGACTAGCGGTCTAGAGATAAGCAACCTCATGTATATTACAGATCTGATCTACTCCCACGAGTTCTTTAGATTGCTTAGGGAATAAAGAGCCCTGCTTACAAGCAGGGCTTACGCAGCTGGGCACACCGAATGATGTTCGAACCTGTTTAGGTTGAATGGAGCTTATCTAGAGGTGGTTCAGTCAAAGACATAGGCATGTTTTTAACGCAACGGACCCCTCTGACCGCTAAGCTGCCTCCGGGCGAACACCAGTTATTTCGATTAACCCTAAGGACCGCAGTATTGTTGCTGTATCAAGATAAGTTGTATGATTGGTGATTTTTCCATTCCTCACCCTAAAAACAAGGCAGGAGTCTATGTCTATTTTGTTACCGGTCGGCTCATAATCTAGGAAGCGCCCTGTTTGCGTTCCGGTCTCGTTAAATTCCAGGATGGCGATATCGCCATCAA
>DASQQM010000028.1:0-3506 GCA_035643475.1 Anaerolineae bacterium
TGAACACGTGGTCGTTGTCGCAGAGAATGACGTGTTACCGGATATGAAGCCCGGAGCTCTGGCATTAAAGACGAGGCGCATTTTTGCGGGTGTGGGGTGTCGCAAGGGTGTTTCTTATGAAGAGGTACGAGATGCAGTGAGAAGTGCCCTGGCAGGCAAAGATCTTCATATCCATAACTTAAGGGGATTAGCGAGTATCGACATAAAGAATGGCGAGCATGCCCTCTATAAAGCAGCGGATAATTTTGGGGTTAGTATTGCCCTGTTTGCGGCGGATGATCTCGATAAGGTTGCTCCGAACAAATCAGATTTCGTGAAAGAAAAGGTAGGTGCTGACGGGGTATGCGAGCCAGCAGCAATTCTCGCCTCGAAGGGTGGAAAGTTGATACTTCCAAAGACAGTCTATGGAAGGATAACCGTCGCTCTAGCAGAGGAGGAATAGTAGTAATCGGAATTGGCCCGGGGGCCGAAGCCGATATGACAGTGGGTGCGCAAGAAGCTTTACGCGCCTGCGATGTTGTCGTCGGGTACAAGAGCTATGTAAAGACAATCTCTCGCCTGGCAAATGGCAAGGAAATATTTGAATATGGTATGCGGAAAGAGGTAGAGCGCTGCAAGAAAGCGATCGAGCTTGCCGAGGATGGAAAGCTTGTGGCCTTGATAAGCAGTGGTGATCCTGGTGTATATGGGATGGCAGGTCTTGTTTTAGAGCTTGCATCCGATAATGGGAGTATCGACATCGAAATATTACCGGGGGTGAGTGCGGTTAACGCTGCAGCATCTGCCCTTGGAGCCCCATTGATGCATGATTTTGCGGTAATAAGTTTGAGTGACCTTCTCACCCCATGGGAAAAGATAGAGGCCCGCTTAAGGGCAGCAGCATTGGCTGATTTTGTTGCCGCACTTTATAACCCAAGAAGCAAGAAGAGGAGCTGGCAGATAAGGACCGCGAGGGATATATTCATGCAGTATAGAGATCCAAAAACTCCGGTGGGCCTTTATGCCAAATCAAACGGTGAACAGCTTTATCACATAAGCGATCTCGCATCATTTCTTGATCTGACGATCGATATGAGCACTACAATAATTATAGGCAATAGCCAAACATATGTATTAGATGGGCGTATGATCACACCGAGAGGCTATCGGATATGATATTAATCCTCGGCGGGACGACTGAGGCGAGGCTTCTACTCGAAAAACTAGTAGAAGAGCGAATATCCGCGATAGTAAGTACCGCCTACGCATTTGCAGAAAAGTTTATCGGCAAGCACCACTTGATCCAACACATCGCCGGGAAATTAAACGAAGAAGATCTAGAGACATTAATTAGAGAAAAGAACATTGATACTGTTGTTGATGCAACGCATCCCTTCGCACAGGAGATAAGTAAAAGCGCACTGCAGGCGTGCAAGCGGCTGGATGTGAGATACATGCGGCTGGAAAGGGCTGGCTCGGGTATAGATCATTATGAAAAGGCATACTATGTGGACTCTTTTGAGGAGTCCGCCGTGCTGGCTTGTAGCTTGGGTGAGGCACTGTTTGTTGCTACAGGTAGCAATAATGCGCATATCTTCGCTCGGGAAGCGAAAAGAAGTGGCCGGAAGGCATATATAAGAGTTCTGCCCGATGAAAACTCGATAAACAAATGCTTTAAAGCCGGCTTTACTAATGATGAGATAATTAAAGGCACCGGCCCATTTAGCTATGAGGACAACTACTATCTCTGGAAACGATTGGATGTTGATGTAGTGGTCACAAAGGATAGTGGGCCCATCGGCGGTTTTGCCGAGAAGGTTAATGCTGCGAGGGACTTAGAGATCAGGTTAGTTGTCATAAATCGTCCGGTCGAAAAAGGGGATAATGCGCTGGAAAGCATCGATGAAGTGATCCGGGCTTTGAGGGTACCTCAAAAGAGAAAGTAAGGTCAAGGGTAATTACCCCTGACCTCACTATAAGTGGGCGTCTCACTATTAAATTTGCCTAAGCTGCCGGCTCTTTGCCTTTTTTCTCCTCAACTTCAACGCGCTCTTTACGGAGCTCTTCTTCAACGGTTACCTCACGTTTTGTCGGTACCTTGCGGAGCCGTATCTCTTCAACAACAACCGGCTCTTTGGTTACCCTTATCCTCTCCTCGGTTACGGGGACGGAGATGGTCTCTCCGGGTTCCATTTTGCGTGCTTCTTCATACTCAGCGAGCGGTTTTTCAGGAACCTTTTCTCTCTCGACCTCTACTCGCTCTCCTTTTACCTCCTCAGTGATGGGCTTGCGCTCGACCTCTTCTTCTTTTGTAACTGCAACCTCGCCTACTTTCTCCCGCTCTTTTTCTACTCGTGCTCTCTCTTCGACAACCGGGATAGTCGTCGGCCGACCATAGCGCTCTCTACCCGCAATCGGGCGCCTGTACGGCTCAGCACCCCAGAACGCATCGACTTTATCCTTCAGGTCGGGATCTTCCATCGACCAGTCGGGGAAGTTCCGTAGGTCCTCTCTTGTTATATCGAGGTGTACTGATTTGTCTTCCTGATCAATATCCATTTTACGAAGAGGAACGATGATGTTTTTCTCGCCGAGTATAGAAGGGAGCCATCCTCTACCGACAAGCGCATAGTTTATAGCGTTAGTATCCGTATCGACAAGAAGGTCTTGAACCTCGCCTATATCGTTTCCATCTTTATCAATAGCTTCGAAACCTCGTATATCCTTGTATTCGGGTTCAACCTCCCATTCTGCGCCGAGATCGCTAAAGCGTTTAAATGCCATTGTAAACATACCTCCTAACATTTTAAGTTTTTTACTACAGGATTGAGATACCCGCGTCGGTCGCTCTCAAACGAAAAATTTATGAGCAAAACGGTCCAGGTTTTTGACCATTTAATGACGTGCTGCGCGGCATACCTCGTATACAAACATATGAGGCGCTAGGAAGTGGAGGTCGCAGGTGGATGATTGGGTACCGTAATTCAATTAGTCAGCGAACAAGCTGTGATAAGGATTAATGAGCTGTAAAGTGGCAAGTTAATAGTACGCATTGAGTATCGCGTCTCTCGATAAATTACACATTGTCATATTTAGTTACTGTCGAGCATTGCCGGGTAAAAATTAGATAAGAAACGTGTAAGGAGGCGAGGATCATGCAAGAGCCAGAACGTAGACCAGAAGCTAGGGCTGTACCGCAGGGCGAGCGCGCAGAGACCATGGGCGTAGTGACCCCGATGATGCGCGGTGCGTATGTACCGGCCTGGTATAGCCGTGTTAGCTGGGGCGGCGTGTTAGCAGGCGTACTTATCGCGATAGGAGCTCAGTTAGTACTGAGCTCAATCGGCGTTCTTGTCGGATTCGGCACTGCAACAGTAACCAATATAACGGATTTGCGGAATATTAGCGCAGCTGTTGGCATATGGACGGCCATAAGCGCTTTAATAGCGCTCTTTATCGGCGCATGGGCCGCATCAAGCATCGGCTCTGTCCAGTTCACAAGCGACGGGCTGTGGCATGGCGCCACA
>DASQQM010000029.1:0-4273 GCA_035643475.1 Anaerolineae bacterium
AAGGAGATAGTCACTACGGCATCTGGCAAAACGGTTAAGGATTTGCTCACTGCTCAGGAGAAGATAGCTGGCATTGGAAACATCTATTCCGATGAGATGATGCGCCGGGCTGGCGTGAGGCCGGATCGCCGGGTGGGAACGCTCACCGGTGCGGAGGTAGAGAGGCTTCACCAAGCTATCCCCGAGGTGCTCGAGGATGCGATCGCAGGAATAGAGGCAGGCAAAGAAGGTCATATGCTTGCTTGGCGCAGGAAAGGGCAGATCTGTCCCGATTGTGGCGGGGAGGTCATAGCAACCAAAAGGGGTGCCAGCCACTATTACTGGTGTCCGAGGTGTCAGAAATAAAGTAGGTACCGTTTCGCATGTCCAGCTAAATAAGAATACCCCCAGATAAACGGGGGTATTCGGCAGTCGACATCACATCAGGTATCCGGATGCCGCATGGTGTCAAAAGCGCATTATTAGTGGGTATGTTGACAGTCATCCCAGCCTGCGTAACCGCGGTGCATACCCGGATTCATATCCTTGGTGAAGCCGCTCATCTCCCTGGCGTGCGTGCTGTGGTGCTGCCCGAAATCGTAGCCCGTTGCCGCATAAGCGGGAGCTGTTAGGCCCAGAATTAGGGTTACGATAACAGCTAAGCTGATGGCAAATCGCTTCATGACTTTTCCCCTTCCTTGGCTATGTACTATGCCAAATAGTAGTTACTACGCAGCATAGTAGTTGCGTTAATGAGAGTTGTCAACAGTGCCCCTGGAATTTTTTCAAGGGAAGATTTGGTTGAAGGATTCTCAATGAAGAGGAGCTTCTCAAGGCTACTGCCCCGAAGCGTGCTCCTTCAGATCTACGAGTGCTTTTTCAAGTCCCTTTAGCTCCTCACCATAGCCGGTCCAATCTCCGTCACGCTGCTTTTTCTGGGCGCTCTCGAAGTGCTGTACCGCTCTTTCTACCAGCTCTTTAAGCGAACTGGCCGGTGTCTCGGCGGGTGCACCGCTAGCTACAGGCGTCGGTGCTGGCTCTTTATCCTTACCGAAGATGGCCTCAAGCGCCGAGCTGAGGTCCTTTTCCATAACGACCTTAGATCCGTATGAGACTACGACCCTCTTTAGCTCCGGCAACTCGGTCTGCTCGGCCTGCAGGTAAAGCGGCTCAACGTAAAGGAGCGAGTCCTCGATCGGTATAACAAAGAGGTTTCCTCGTATAACCTGAGATCCCCGCTGGTTCCAGAGGGAAAGCTGCTGCGATATATCGGGCGTCTGGTCGATCCGCGCCTCAATCTGCATCGGCCCGTAGATCAGCTTCTGCTTCGGGAATTTATAGACGAGCATCTGCCCATACTCTTTAGGATCGCTTTTGACAGCCATCCATGCGACCATATTGTTCTTCTTAACGGGCGTAAACGGGGTCATTATCATGAACTCCTCCCTCTCTTCGCCCGGAAGTTTCATCACCATGTAGTAGGGCTCGATATCCTGCTGTTCGCCGCCGACCATCTCCTTCGGTATGTTCCATAGGTCTTCTTTGTTATAGAAAACCTGGGGGTCAGTCATGTGAAAGTTAGCAAACATATTGCTCTGGACCGTAAACAGCGCTTCGGGATACCGTATGTGCTCGACTAGACCGGCAGGCATATCGGTGCCGCTCTTAAACAGGTGCGGGAATGCCTTCTGATACATCCGGATGAGGGGGTCGCGCTCATCGAAGATATAATAGCTCACATTACCATTATAGGCATCGATGACTACCTTCACCGAATTTCGCATGTAGTTATATTTGTCATTGAATGGTTGTGAATACGGGTAGCGATCACTAGTTGTATAGGCATCGAGCAACCAGTAGAGTTTCCCGTTGTGTACTACGATATATGGATCGTCCTCGTATTCCAGGAATGGCGCTATACGCTTTGCCCTCTCGATGACATTTCTATTAAACATGATCCTACTCTTGTCCGTTAAGGAGTCGGAGAGCAACAGTTTTAAGCTATTAAAGCGCCAGGCAAATGTGGCCTTTTTAAGTAGACTATCGGTCTGTATACCACCTTTTCCCTCATAGGTGGCATATTTGTTCTCATTTCCCATCGGGTAATCGAACTCACGGGTTTTGGTGTCCACGATTACGTAATCATTGGTCGCCTCGCCAAAATATACCTCGGGCCTGGTAACCTTCAGGCTATCAATCTCAGTCACGGGCGGGATATCCTTGATGATTAACCTGGGCAGGCCATCCTCGGTGAATTCGTTTACCTTGTTGGCGACAATGCCGTACCCATGGGTGTAGACCAGGTGCTGGTTAATCCAGGTTTTCGCTTTATCCGGGAGGTCATCGGTGTTAAGTTCGCGGGCTGATATAGCGACCTGACGGTAATTACCGTCGATGACATAGCGGTCTACATCGACATCAATGAAATCGTAGTAAAGGCGAATGCTCTGAATCTGCTTGAACGTCTTACTCAGTGGCTGCCAATCCCAGAGACGTATATTATCGATCGTCTGCCTATTGTTGTGTAAATCCGCCTTGCCTAGCTCCTGCTCCGCGGGGAACTGCTTCTCCTTAATCCTATCCAACCTGTAGGCGCGGTTAGTGAATGCAACAGCCTGCTTGATATAGGGGGTCTCTTTTTCCACTTCGCTCGGCGACACCCTATACTGCTGGACGAGGGCGGGGTAGACGCCGCCGATAAGGATTCCAGCGGCAATGATGAAGGTGATGCCTGCTGCCGGTAGTTTCCACCCCTTGAAATGGAGGTTAATCAGGAACAGGGCTGCCGCGATTATCGACGCGTAAAACAGTACCGTAAGCGCGGGCAACTTTGCGTGGATATCCGTATACCCCGCGCCAAAGACAACGCCCGTATCTGAGAGCAACAGGTCGTACGAGTTGAGCTTAAATGATATCCCCAGCAATATGAAGAACAACCCGAGCAGAACCGAGAGGTGTGCCTTGGTGCGGGGAGCAAATCGCTCCATACCGGGGCGAAACGTTATGCCGCCGTTGATCCAGTGAACGGCGGCAGTCAATAGTACCGTTATAGTAATTGTCAGGAATCCCAAGCTAAGCAGCCCTCTGTAGAAGGGAATGGAGAACATGTGAAAAGCGACATCGAGACCGAAAACTGGATCCTTTACACCGAACGGTACCTGGTTCAGGTACTTCAAAACGATATTCCAGTAGCCTGTTGCCGACAGGCCCACGCCGAACGCGACAACGAGCGCTATCGCAAACAGGATAAGATTAAAAAACCTCATGAAAGCAGGGGATTTAATGAACCGCAAAACGCTATATAACGGGTCATTTTGTGATCCGAACCAGTAGGGAAATGGTGGCGCCATTTTCTTTGCGATGAACAGGTTCACGTAGAGAAAGACGAAGAAAATGAGGCCTGCGATTACTGCAATCTCCACCTTCAGACTGAGAAGACTTGTAAAAACGCTTGTGTAGCCGACTTCTTTAAACCAGAGCCAATCGGTAAAGAGGTGCACGAGCGTCTTAGAAAAGTTCGCGATTAAAAAGATTGCCGCAATTAGCGCATATATAATGATTCTTCTGGTGTTCAATACTACCTCCGGGTTACAGAACTTGGAAGCGAGCGATCCATCGTTACTATGGCCGGCATAGTACTTTTAAAAAGTTCTTACTGACGCCGGTGTCACCATTATTTAACTAGAACGGCGCAGGAAAAGCAAACTTTCTAGAAAATGTGCATCCCCGAATCTTCCACTCGTCTTTCAGCTGGTACAGTCGTATCATGGCTTCCTTAACGGCGTACCCTTGTGGGGCGAGTACCCTTACGATTGCGAAATAATTACGTATATCGATGGATTGTATCCTTGCCGCGGGCATAAGCTCCATTACGAGTTCGCTTATCTGCAAAATATCGTGTGCCGTCTTATCCAGGTTTCGCGTCTTCGGATCGACGCTTATCTGGACCAATTGCGAGTCAGCAGTACTGCCCAGCTCATGATTTCTACTTGCGCGTGTCATCGATACCAACCTCCAGCCTGTCTAGAGCTTTAAGGGCTCGAGCCCGTGATATGTTATATGATTGCCAAGGCGCCCCCTTTATGGAATCGATGCGGGCTTTAAGCTTACTGTTGGCATAACGGTAGGTGGGACCCCGTAGGGAATACGCGGCAATTATCTCATCTATCGCGTCTTCAGAGAGTTTATCGGTGTATGCCAGCAGGTTCTTATCGTGGGTTGTCTTAAATTTCTCAATATTCAGCCGTGCGATGAACGCATCCGGATTGGCGATGTTTAACCCGATGAGGAAAGT
>DASQQM010000030.1:0-5265 GCA_035643475.1 Anaerolineae bacterium
ATGAGGGTATTGCCAATAGCCAATAGCCAACAAGTGGGTAGAAGGTGTGGGTAAGAGATATAGGTACTACTCTATGAATTACTAACTATGAACCACTAACTATGAACCACTAACTATTAGATCAAGACTTCACTAAATACCTTTCCAGCCTATCACATGCCTCGGCGATATTTCCAAGCGAATTGGCATAGGAGAAGCGCACATATCCTTCGGCATTGTTTCCAAAATCGGTACCTGGGGTTACGGCCACAAGGGCATTCTCCAGTACATCGAGGGCGAGCTTATACGAATCGCCACCAAACTTCTTGGCATTCGCCAGTATATAAAATGCGCCAGTCGGCTCAACTGTAATGCCGAAACCGATCTCCCGCAATCTTGGGATAAGATATTTCCGGCGTTCATTATATGTCGTAACCATAGTGGCAATATCGCCAGCCACCTCTTTGAGCGCAGCTATACCGGCCCACTGGACAAAGCTGTTTGCTGATATGAAAAGATTTTGCTGGATTTTTTGCATGGGTCGGATGAAATTCTTGGGAGCGATCGCGTATCCGAGGCGCCAGCCTGTCATTGCATAGAGCTTTGAGAAGCCATTTAATACGAACGCATTATCGGTGAACTCAAGAATCGAACGCTCTTTTCCCTCATATACCAGGCCATGATAGATCTCATCCGATATGATATATAACCTGTCACTTGCCATATCCGCGATGTGTCGCATTACCGATTCACTGAGAATAGTGCCGGTCGGGTTGGAGGGAGAATTTATCATGATCGCTTTTGTCTTGGTGTCGAGGGCCTCCCGTATAGCTTCGGGGCGGTACTGGAAGCCATCCTCCTCGTAGACGTTTACAAACGAAGGCTCACCATCGGCAAATTTGATAAAGTTGGGATAGCAGGCGTAGCCCGGATTCGATAGGATCACTTTTTCTCCCTGGTTTAACAGCGCTGAGAAAACAAGGAGCATCGCCGGGGATGTCCCTGAGGTCACGATTACCTGCTCAGGGGAGATATCGACGCCATATGTATCAAAGTAGTGCTCCGCAATTGCCTCACGGAGCTCAATTAAGCCCAGGCTATGAGTATATCGCGTCCTGCCTCCCTGGATTGCCTGGCAAGCGACATCCTTTATTGCCTGCGGCGTATCAAAATCCGGCTCGCCGATCTCCAAGTGGATAATATCTTTGCCCTGTCTCTCCATCGCCTGCGCCCTCTCAAGGATCTCCATAACGATGAAGGGCGGCATGCCAAGGGCTTTTGCTGCTATCATAGCCTCTCCCTACAGACCCCAATACGTATGTTAATGTTTTATCCCTGTATTGTTTACCATATCAGATGGTAACGGCGTTTGCGAGCACCAAAGTTCAGCCGTGTATGTGAATCAAGACCGGGTAAATATTAGATGTGAGCTCGAAAGGAGGTGATAGTATGGCACTTCGCAGATGGGATCCATGGCGGGAGCTCATGAGAATGCAAGAGGAATTGGGAAAGACCTTTGAGCGCGTTTTCGGGCCCGAGAGGATGCCGGAAGCGTTTTGGACGCCCGATGTAGATATCTATGAAAAGGAGAACAACATCATCGTAAGGATGGACCTGCCTGAGGTAAAGCCGGAAGATGTCGACATATCGATCGTTGATAACACCCTCAGGATTAAAGGGGAGCGCAAGCATATTGAAGAGGTAAAAGAGGAAAACTACTATCGGACGGAGAGAAGGTTTGGTTCGTTCGAGCGCACCATTGAACTGCCGGTCGCTGTTAAGACGGAAGAGATCAAGGCTACCTATAAGGAAGGTGTCCTTCAGATAACCCTTCCAAAGGCCGAGGAGAAGAAAGCCAAGGAGATAAGGATTACGGCTGCATAGGAAAGATTAATTGGAAAATACCAGGGGCTCCCACGGGGGCCCCTTTCTATATAACGGTTGCAATGGAGCCCGCCCCACGCCGCTTTGTAACCTCGATTCGCGCTGGGAAGAGCTCTTTTAAATCCTCAAGGTGGGTAATAACGATTATCTTCTTGAAATCGCCCTGCACAGCAGTTATTGCCTCTATGAGCTTTTCCTTCCCTTCCTCATCCTGGGTGCCAAACCCCTCATCGATTACGAGGGTTTCAAGCCGCGCGCCGGCACGGCGCGCAAGGAGCTTGGAGAGTGCAATGCGAACGGCGAAGTTTATCCTGAAGGCCTCACCACCCGAGAACAGCTCATACTTCCTTTCACCGAGCTCACCATCGGTTATTATAAGATCCAGGGTCTCGACGATGCCTCCGGTCTTCTGGTTCTTCTGGGTAACGAAGTGGAGGCTCATCTGCCCGTTGGTTAAGCGCCGAAGAAGAGCGTTCGCCTCCTCCTCTATTTCGGGGATGGTGTTTTCGATGATAAGGGCCTGGATACCCTTCTTGCTGAAGATGAACGCGAGCTCATCGTATAACCCGGCTTCCGTCGCAGTGCCCCTTCGTTCCTTATCGAGCTCTCTTTTTTGTGAGGCGAGCCTTTTACAAGTATCGAGCTTGACCTGTGCGGCTGATCTCCTATCGATGACCGTCGCCTCGACCCTTTTCTTCCCTGCAAGCTCCTCTTCAGCCTGGGTAAGGGCAGTTAAGATATGCCCGGATGTGGCAAGCTCCTCTTTCAGCTCCTGCGCCTTCAGCCCGTCATCATCAATTGACTTGAGCTTTATATCTCTCTGGTCTGCGAGGGCCCTTATCGTTACGCCGATGGTTTTTATGGCCTGCTTGGCGCTCTCCAGGCTTGCTGCCAGACGCTCATATTCAACCAGTTCCTTAAGCCTGTCCTTCACTTTTCTATGCTCCTCTGCAGAATATCCGAGCTCATTAATATCCCTTGATAGCCTCTGTAGCTCAGATTGCTCCTCAAGTGCGAAGGCATTCTGCACGAGCTTGAGGTGCATATCACTTAACCGCCTGCTTAATGCCGAGATATTATCATGTTTACCGCTAAGTGCGCCGAGTTCCATCTCGAGCCCGCCTTTTTCGGTTTGGAGTGCGCTCCCATCATTGACCCCCTCGGTGAGCCTTCTGCCCTCGGCCTCCAGCGAGGGAAGCTGGCTGGTTATTGAGTCCAGTTCCGCGCTCTCGGATGCTATGCTGCTTGTAAGCTTTGCTATCTCTTTGTTGATTTCCGCATCGATCGAGCTTCTCTCGTTCATATCGATCGGCTTTTTGCAGAGCGGGCATGAGTCGCTGGCGGAGAGCAGGCCCCGCCGCTTCTCCTCACCGGTGAGCTTGGCCTTGTTGGCCTTGATCGATGCTTCAAGGGACGCCTTTTTCTCACGCAGCTCGCTATATCTGTTGCGCATATCATCACGCCTTCGGGTGTCCGATTCGATCTCGCTGAGCCGTGCATTTACCCGTACAAGCCTTGCTTCGATCGCGGGCTTGCGAGATATCTCCTTTTCAAGTTCCGCTTTTCGCCGGGATAGGTGCTCAATATCTGACTCCAGTGCGCTTCTTGCCTGCACGATTTTTAGCCTAACATCGTTTACCCTCGCCTCGAGCTGCGCGTGCGTATGCCCAGTTTCGGTGAGCTCCTCATCTTTTCTGCGAAGCGCCGTGAGCTCGGCGTAGGCGGCGTTTATGTCATCTTCCTTATTAACCAGCGCCTTCGCCCTGTCGGAATCCTCTTCAAGCGATTTTAGCTGGTCATCGAGCGCCAATAGATCGGATTTTGCCCGGTCGATTCTCATGGATATCTCGCTCAGCTGGGCCGTCTTCATGTCGAGGACCGCCTTGGTGCCGCGCAACGTCGCAATGCCGGCTTCAACCTCCCTAATCTCAGCTTGGATCTGCCCGAGCTCATTCGAGGCAACCTTAAACTCTTCTTCATAGAGCTGAGCCTGCGCGAGCTCCCGGTCTATGTCCGCAACCCGCACATCGATCTCCCGTAGGCGATCGTTCAGCTCTTTTCGCCGCTCCTTTGCGAGCTCTTCGAGCTCATCGTAGATGGAGAGACCGAGTATCTCGGAGAGTATCTCCTTGCGCTCATTTGCACTCTTTGCCATGAAGGTGTCTGCCCGGCCCTGCATTATAAAGGCGGAATTCACGAAGGTTTCGTAATCCATTCGCAGCGTTTTGTTGATTATCTCCTGGGTTATATTGAGCGTCTCGCCGGTAAGTGGCCTTGGCTCTCCACCATCCAGCACCTGAAATTCCAGCTTTGATTGCCCCGTTTTGCCCTTGCGCTTCCTCGCTCGGATGACACGGTAGCGCTGCCCCTCGAGGTCAAAGGTGAATTCAACCTGCATGTGGGGCTCCTTGCGGTGGATGAGATCATCGGTTCCCGTCCCGCGCCGGTCCACCCCACGAGCTTGCCCCCAGAGGGCCCAGGTAATGGCATCAAGGAGCGAGCTTTTTCCATGGCCGTTAGGGCCGCAGAGCACGGCTGTGTGGATGGATGAGAAATCAAGTGGCTCATCCATGTACGTATAGCTCATGAAGTTGGTAAGGCGAAGCTCAACCGGTATCAATTTAAGTCTTCCTCTGTGCAAGTTCATTGATGAGCTTTTGGCCGTAGGTGAGAAGCTCATCCCTGCGCTCAAGTAAATCCTCGCGCGTTTTAATGTATTCGGCGAGCGCCCCCGCCGGGGTTTGGGTCTCGGTCAGGTATGGGTTTCTGGTCCTGGCCTCCTCGCCCACCGTATCTATGTTTATATAGGCGATGTAGTAAGCGCCGTCCAACGCGCTCATGATTTCATCCTTCTTATCCTGCTCTCTAAGATGCGCTGGTACCTTTACGCGAACGCGAACGACGCAATCGCTCAGGTCCTCTCGCCTGCAGAGTGCGCAGGCTTCGGCAGTTGGGTCCTCTGTTTTGCAGTCAATATCGATGGTGACAAAGCGGCGGGCAGGGGTTCGCATAAATTCATAAGTAGTCTCACCGCGCGCCAGGTTCACCAGGCAAAAGCCTTTATCCTCCCCCTCCTCGCCGAAATCCACCCGGTCGATGCTCCCCGAGTAGACAAGGTGGGGATAGTACCCCCGGCTTAAATCCTGAAATTTATGGATATGCCCCAGGGCGACGTAGTCGAACTCCGGGCGCTGGAGCACACTCGGCAGTATGGTTACCTCATTTCCCGCTAGTATGCTCCGATTTTCGTTTCCAACGGTTGCCGTGGATATGCTCGTGTGTGCGGTAAGTATCGCGGGAACGGCCACATCTACCTTCGACGCCATATCTTCGACGAAGCTCTCAACCATTTTCATCATGAGGTCGTTTAGCTCGGTGAGCGTTTTGCTCTTGTATTCGATA
>DASQQM010000031.1:0-2262 GCA_035643475.1 Anaerolineae bacterium
TCGAACTCGGCATCCCGTATGACTCCGAGGATGCGCTGGAAACGGCGGAAAAGGTAATGAAGTTTATATACGATGAGGCCATCGATACATCAGTTAGGCTTGCGAAGGCGCGCGGCTCCTTCCCCAACTTTAAGGGGAGTAAATGGGATAAAGCTGGCTATGATGCGATGAGAAATGCGACCGTAACGACGATCGCCCCCACCGGAACCATCGGCATCATTGCAAGCACCAGTAGCGGCATCGAGCCCATCTTTGCGGTCTCCTACTCGCGTGAGGTCATGGAGGGCACGACCCTTCTTGAGGTCGATCCGGTCTTCGAGAAGGTTGCGCGGGAGCGGGGCTTTTACAGTCAAGAGCTTATGATGCAGATATCAAAATACGGAACGATCCAGGGCATGGAGGAAATTCCGGCTGATGTGAGAAGGGTCTTCGTGACGGCACTTGACGTGGCGCCCGAGTGGCATGTCCGGATGCAGGCGGTATTTCAAAAGTACGTCGACAATGCGGTGTCAAAGACCGTTAATCTCCCGGAGAGTGCGACCCTTGACGATGTCAGGAAAATATACCTGCTCGCCCACGAGCTAGGCTGCAAAGGCATTACGATCTACCGGTATGGGAGTAAGAAGGAACAGGTCCTTTATATCGGGAAGCCTGAGGAGAAGAAAATAATCGAACAACCAGTTACTGCATCATCAGAATACTCCGGTGGCTGCGCATGGGGCTACTGCCCGCTGTAGATATCGTGCCACGGTGCTGCCGTGCCAATGTGCTACAGTCGGTGTAACTGCGGCCTTTATCCCACGTCTGTTACGCAAACGCAGGCGTAGGGGCAAGAGCAAACGCTGCTCGTAACAGTAATACTATCGGTGTTAAAAATCTCTCCTCACTTATTGATCGCTACTCTCCTAGCTATTTTTTTGAATGATTTCTAAATTTCTCTGGAAGCATGGTTTCCCTTATCTTCGCCGTCGTCTCCGTATCTACCTTAAGATCCCCAAAGACAAGCACCGTTAGTGGGTTTACATTTGTTTGTGAAATGACGGTAGAGAAGATGGCTTTACCCTCAAACTCTGTAAACCCAACAGTTGAATCCACCGCTGTATGATTGCTGTCAATTTGCCAATCTCCCGTGATCGAACCCCAGCGCAGAACTTTACCGTCAACGGTTGCTGAAGCTGCCGAGGAACTTACTGGATTAACCGTAAAGAGCAGATTACGTCTTACGCCTTTAAGCTGGACCTTTATCTGCTCCTTGTTCTGGTCTTCTTCAATTTTAGGGGGTAGAACTACCTCTAGGCTTAAATTGTTTATATTGTTATTTGCCGCTATTTCCTTTTCTATGTAGCTTTTGCCGCCAAACTTATCGAATTGATCTTTGATGTCTGGCCTAAAAGGCGCGTGGTATGTGTTTTGAATATCACCAGATGGACGAGCGTATAAAGCAAATACAAGTGCTGTTACTACAATAATAATGGCGCAACATATAATGGCTGTCTTTCTGTTGATATATTTATTCATCCTTGACCCCTTATGTCACTAATTACCATCCAATAGTTAAGAAGATTTTGCTATTAACATCCCTTTAAGTCGCACAACTAGCAGCCTTGAAAGGGCAAATTGGTGCTAATGAGGAAGTTGCCTATTAGTACTGCTAAATACGGTAGCATCACAATCTACTACTGTACATACGAGAGATTACTTAAAGAATACTTCATTACATGATATCACATATTAACGTGTGCTAATCACCCGGTAATCCAGTCACCCATTCACCTACTCACCGGTCTTCCACAGCACCTTGGCACATCCAAGACAGTACCCACACCTCTTATCCTCACTCCAATTCACCCATTCACCGATTCACCTACTCACCGATCTTCTATGGCACCTCGGCACTTTAAGACAGTACTCCTCCTTGCCGGCGTCGGGGCGCTGGCACTTAATAATCCATCTGTTTGGGCAGTGGGTACAAGGGTAAAAATGCATGCAGACATATATTGCAGGGGGTGGGAATGTGAGGTTAAAACTTTTAATGATGATACCGCTGTTAGCAATCCTCGGTTCGCTGCTATTTGCGCCATGTGCCTCCGCCCTACCGAATGAAGTTACGATCGGCCTAACAACTGAATCCGATTGTGAGAACTGTCATTTCATGGGCGAAAACACGAGCACTCCGCTGAGTGTTCAGGATGTTATGTTTGCTATGCCCATTGAAGAAACATCCACTCCGATACTTAACGGTCAGGTGGAGGCAATCTGGGA
>DASQQM010000032.1:0-9134 GCA_035643475.1 Anaerolineae bacterium
GTCGGTATAGGGGCCTCCGCCGGTGGTTTGAAGGCATTCTCGCAGGTAATTAGTCATCTACCAGTTGATACCGGCTTGGCTTTTGTCATAGTGCAGCATCTGGATCCTACACACGCGAGTATCCTGCCTGACCTCATTTCGAGAGAAACCAAGATGCCCGTTATTGAGATAAAAAATGGCATGATGGTAGAGCCAAACCAGGTCTACGTTATGCCCCCTAACGTTAACATCGCCATTCTTCACGGCGTTTTAAACCTCATGCCGCGCACCGAGACAACGCGTGGCTTACATATGCCCATCGACTATTTTTTCCGTTCACTGGCCGAGGATCAAGAAAGTAGGGCTATCGGGGTAGTTCTATCAGGGACGGCGACCGATGGTACCCACGGGCTTAGGGAAATCAAGGCACAGGGAGGCGTCACCTTTGCCCAGGATCCGGAAACGGCAGAGTATGATGGCATGCCACGTAGTGCAATTTCCGCGGGAGTTGTGGATTTTGTTCTTCCACCTGAAGAGATCGCCAGGGAGCTGACGCGGATTGGACGCCATCCATATCTAACTCAGCCGAGGGCAGTTGAAACTGGCAAAATCATACCGGAGACAGAGGTTGATCTACTTAATAAAATCTTCATAATAATGCGCTCAGCAACTGGTGTTGATTTTACATACTATAAGCCCACTACAGTAAAACGCCGTGTTGCACGGCGTATGCTCTTGAATAAAATAGAGAAGCTTAAGGATTATGTGACCTATCTTCAGGCCAATACCAATGAAATGGAAGAACTGTATCAGGATATACTTATCAGCGTCACGGAGTTCTTCCGTGACCATGGGAGCTTTGACGCCTTAAAAACGGAGGTGTTTCCCAATATAATGAAGGGTAAACCTCCGGAGACGCCCATCAGGATATGGGTGCCAGGGTGCTCAACGGGCGAGGAAGTTTACAGCATTGCTATTACCCTCCTGGAATTCTTGGATAGCGTATCGATCAAGCCGCCGATTCAAATATTTGCCACTGATATAAATGAGAAGGCGCTTTTAAAAGCCCGCTCTGGCATTTATCCAGAAAGTATCACGGATGAAGTTTCGCCTGAGCGAATAAGGCGTTTCTTTAGTAAAGTGGAGGGCGGATACCAGATAAACAAATCCATCCGCGAAATGTGCATCTTTGCTAAGCATAACATAGCGAAAGATCCGCCATTCTCAAGGTTGGATATGGTCAGCTTTAGAAATGTTTTGATCTATATGGGGCCGGTCTTGCAGAAAAAAGTTATGCCGGTGCTGCATTATGCGCTCAATCCGGGTGGATTTTTACTGTTGGGGAGCGCCGAGACTGTCGGAGAGTTTACAGATCTTTTTACCCTCGTAGATAAAAAATACAAAATATATACTCGAAAGCCGACCCCTGCTCGACTGCCAATTGATTTTGCAGCTGCTGGCTACGTGCCTGAAGTTCTGGGTGTCGGGGAAAAGGCAGCTGCACCGGCTGAGAAACCCAAGGCCGAATTTGATGTTGTGAGCGCTGCGAATCACGTAGTCCTCAATAGATTCGCTCCCGCCGGCGTTATTATCGACGATAAAACGGAGGTAGTCCAGTTCAGGGGACATACCAGCCCTTATCTTGAACATGCACCGGGAAAGGCCAGTTTAAACCTCTTAAATATGGCAAGGGAGGGATTGGCATTAGACCTGCGTGCATTGCTCCATAAGGCAAGGACAACGAACGTGCCGGTTAGCAAAGAAGGATTAAGAGTAACATACAACGGTTTACACAAAGACGTGAATCTTGAAATAATTCCAATCAAGGGACCAGCAGGGGAGCTCTATTATTTGGTTCTTTTTAAAGACGTAACAGAGGCGAAAAAACAGGAAATGAAAGAGGCTAAGCCGGGTAAGGAAAAAGGTGCCGGAGAAAAGCCCGCCGAGGCCGAGGAGGTCCCCCGGTTGAAGCACGAATTGGAATCAACTAAGGAGTACCTGCAGTCAGTTATATCGGAAAAAGATTCGGCGCTAGAGGAGCTAAGGGCTGCAAATGAAGAGATTCAATCGAGCAACGAGGAGCTCCAGAGCATCAACGAGGAATTGGAGACTGCCAAGGAAGAGCTTCAATCAACAAATGAAGAGCTTACTACCGTTAACGAGGAATTGCAGAATCGGAACATCGAATTAAGCCAGGTTAACGATGACCTCAACAACGTTCTCAGCAGCGTTAATATCCCTATGGTCATATTAGGAAGAGATCTGCGCATCCGGCGCTTCACGCCAGCTGCACAGAAGCTATTAAATGTGATTCCAGCCGATATCGGACGACCCGTCACCAACATAAAGCCCAACATCGAAGTTCCGGACCTGGAGTATATGGTTCTGGATGTGATTGAAAGTCTCAACGTCAAAACACAAGACGTCCAGGATCGAAGTGGGCGCTGGTACTCCGTGCACATAAGACCTTATAGAACCGCCGAAAATAAGATCGATGGGGCCGTTATAGCTTTCCTTGATATTAACGATCTTAAGAGAAGTATGGAGCGCCTGAGGGAATCAAGCGAATTTGGGGAATCTTTGAATATGATTAACGCGTTAATAAACTCAACGCTTGAAACCGGCGATATTATACAAGAAGTGTTAGCTAATGCGGCAGGGGTATTAGATGTTGAGTCAGCCACGCTATTCCTTCGAGAGGACAGTGAATGGGTAGCAAGGTATGTATATCGTATGCCGACAGAAATAGTTGGGAGGAGGTTTACGCCCGACCAGGCCAGGCATACGGAGGTCTCGTTTAAAACTGGCAGACCACTTGTTATTAATAATACCGAAGGCGATGCCAGAATTGATCAAGCTTTTGCTAGAGAATATAATATCCGCTCGCTTCTTAATGTGGCGTTAGTGGCAAAAGGAAAGCCCGTCGGTGATTTGGCCTTTCACTACCACTCCCATCCAGTTGAATTTGCCGATGCTCAGGTTGATTTCGCAAATAAGCTCGCAACATCTATAGCTCTTGCGCTTGAGAATTCGCGCCTTTACACGGAACAAAAGCGCTCAGCAGAACTTGGCGATGCGTTAAATGAGATAAATGCGGCTATCGGTTCAACTCTTAATTTTGATGAGATAATGCAGAGGGTTATCGTAGAAGCTACTAAAGCGTTAGAAGCAGAAGCAGCCATAGTAAGTTTGCGCGAGGATAATCGCTGGAAAATGAGATACGTCTATGGCCTTCCAAAAGAGCTCATTGGATCAACGCTCACGGATGAAGATGCACCGCACGCAGCACTAGCCATGAAAACAGGTGAGCCGGTTGCAATAAACGACGCTTTTAGCGACAACAGGGTAAATCGCGAGGCGATGAAGCGATCCGGTATTCGCTCAACCCTCGTTATTCCGTTGAAAGTAAGAGAAGATTTTCTAGGCGTGCTTCTCTTTAATTATCTCTCTCACCCTGTTACATTTAATGACGCCCAGGTTGATTTTGCACGCAAACTTGCAGTATCATTGTCGCTTTCTATTGAAAACGCCCGCCTTTATTCAACCGAGCTCCATATAGCAAACACCCTGCAGGAGGCCCTGCTCATAGTACCGAATAGGATAGAGGGCGTAAGCTTTGGGCGGCTTTATCGCTCAGCAACCTTAGGGACTCGTGTTGGCGGTGACTTCTATGACATTTTTGAATTGGAACACAACAGGGTTGGGATAACCGTCGGCGATATTTCAGGGAAGGGCCTGGACGCTGCTACTTTAACTTCGCTTGTGAGAAATACGATCAGAGCTTACGCATCTGAGGAGGGCTCGCCAGACTCGGTCATTGAAAAGACCAACAAAATATTAATAAAGGACTCACCACCTTCTATATTCGCCACGTTATTCTTCGGCATCCTTGACACAAAGAGCGGACGCCTTACGTACTGCAGTGCAGGTCATCCTCCAGCGATAGTTAAAAGAACAACTTCAGAGATAGAGCTTCTCAAAGTAAACTCTCCCATGATTGGGGCGTTTAGAAAACTGAAGTATAAGGATAGTGAGGCGACATTGGGTAAAGGGGATATCTTAGTTCTCTACACCGATGGGATCACTGAGGCAAGGTGTAATAGGAGTTTCTTTGGTGAAGAAAGGCTCATAGATTCCTTAAAAGGCCTGAAAAGCGTTAAGACGGAGGACATGCCAAAACTGATTTTCGACGACGTTCAAAGGTGCACAAAGGGTAAACTATCGGATGACGTGGTGCTCTTTACCGTTAGCCTCGAGGGAGAATCACTTTGAAGGAGCGATAGGGGCCCGGACAGCACTGGTGATTGATCACAATAATTACCTCCTGCAGAAATTTAAAAACCTGGGTGTATTCGATACCTCAGGGATTGAAAGTTCTGAGACCGTTGAAGAGGCTCTGACAACCCTAGTTAAAGCTGAGCATCTTTTGTTCTAGCTCCTGGAATAGGGTTCACCGATCCTCCTCGATATCCTTATACTTATTTACGTTAGTTTGTTGACGGATGGCAATGGATATTATAATTACAAAATATCTTCCGATATTAGGTGCATCATTTTGATAGATCCAATTAGAAGTGATAGTCAACATTTACAACTGATAGATGAAATCCTCTCGGCATCCCCTGATAACATCTACATCTACGACAGAGATCTCAGGTATATCTACGTAAACCACTCAGGCGCTGATTTTCTAGGCCTAAAGCAAGCGGAGATGGTTGGCAAGAACTGGCGTGAACTAGGTTTAGCTAAAAACATCTTTGAACCTTTTGAAGCTAAGCTAAAAGAAGTATTTGCTACGGGAGAGTCGAGCACTGGGGAAACAACGTATCCAACGGTCTATGGCGTGCGAGATTACGAATATGTAATCACCCCTCTCTTTAAAGAAAATGGCCATGTTGGTGCGGCACTTGTTACAGTTCGAGATATTACAGAGCGAAAAAAAGCAGAGAAAGAATTCAAAGAGACCGAGCGCCGGTTTAGGGAGATGTTGGAAAACGCCAATCTCGTTGCCGTCATGCTCGATACAGAGGGCAGCATTACCTTTATCAACGACTTTGTGCTTCACCTTACCGGGTGGAAGAGGGAAGAAGTTATCGGCAAAAGCTGGTTTGATGTATTTATCCCACCTGAGCAAAGAGAAGAGATAGAACAGTTCTTCCATAGATCAATTGTTCAAGGAAAAGTCGAGATTCACAGTGAAAACGACATGGTGACCCGCTGGGACGAGCGACGGACCATCTCATTTAACAACGAGCTATTATACGACCTTCAAGGAAACATTATCGGTTCAGCTAGCATCGGTGAGGATATGACCGAAGAAAGACGCAAGGCCGAGGAAATCAGCGAATCAAGAAAACAAGTACTCGATATCCTTGAGAGCATAACCGATGGGTTCTTTGCACTTGATAATGATTGGCGCTTTACTTACGTAAACCGAAGAGCAGCCCAACTTCTAGAGAGGAGAAGGGAAGAACTTCTCTTTAAAAACGGGTGGAACGAGTTTCCAGAAGCGGTTGGCACTACATTTTACAAGGAATTTTACAGGGCAAAGGGAGAGATGGTGTCGGTATCTTTCGAAGAGTTCTACCCTCCCTTAGATAAATGGTTTGAGGTTCGTGCCTATCCTTATGAAAATGGCCTTTCAGTCTATTTCACCGATATCACCGAGCGGAAGAGAGTACAGGAGTCCCTCAGAGAAAGTGAGGAGCGATTCCGCGTCACTTTTGAGCAGGCAGCTGTTGGTATAGCCCACGCTGACTTAGATGGGACATTTATCCGCATCAATCAAAAATTTGCTGATATCGTTGGATACACAAAAGAAGAGCTCATAAAGAAAACATTTATCGATATCACGTATCCGGGGGATGTAAGAAAAGACGTTGACCAAGCATTGCAGCTTCTGGGAGGTAGAATCAATACCTACTCAATGGAGAAGCGCTACATTAAAAAAGATGGCTCTTTAATCTGGGTTAACTTAACCGCCTCCCTTGTAAGGGATGAGGAGGAAGAGCCACAATACTTCATTTCGGTAATCGAGGATATTTCAGAGCGAAAGAGGACTGAAGAAGAGCGTGAAAGGCTTGCAGACAGGATGCGACTCCTTCTTGAATCGACCGATGAGGGTATCTATGGGCTCGATGAGGAAGGAAAGTGCATAATTTTTAATAGGGCTGCAAGTGAGATAACGGGATATGCACCTGAAGAGGTGCTTGGCAAAGAACTTCATAACCTAATTCACCACACCAAAAAGGATGGTTCGCTCTACCCCGCAGATGAGTGCCCGGTCATTCGCGCTTTTAAGGCTGGACAGGGGGTGCGCCTTGATACCGAGATCTTCTGGCGAAAGGACGGAACGTCCTTTCCGGTTGAGCTTTCATCCAATCCGATAATCGAAGAAGGGATGATAAAGGGTGCGGTCGTAACCTTTGTTGATATCACTAAGCGCAAGAGAAGAGAGGCAGAGCGCGAGGAACTCGCAAATAGAATACAGCTCTTACTGCAATCAACAGATCAGGGCATTTTTGGGTTTGACAAAGAAGGGGATCTCACCTTCATCAATAGGGCGGCCTCCGAAATGATCGGATATACTGCTGAAGAGGCACTCGGGAAGAACTCACATCTACTCTTTCATTACAGTTACAGCGACGGAACCCCATATCCTACGGAAAAGTGCCACATCTACAATGCTACGAAGACCGGCCGGGGCGTTCGCATCGACACCGAGGTCTTCTGGCGGAAAGATGGCACATCTTTCCCCGTCGAGTATTCATCATATCCAATTATCGAAAATGGAGAGGTTAAGGGCGCCGTTGTTGCATTTACCGATATTACCGAGCGTAAGAAACTAGAGGAAGAACGCAGAAGGGCTAAGGAATTAAGTGATGCCATTAACAGTATCGATAGGGCGCTGAGCTCAACCCTTGATTTTGAGAAGATAATGCAAATCGTGGTTAACGCGTCTGCTACAACATTAGGAGTTGATGCAGCTTCGATACATTTACGTGAGGATGGCCACTGGGTCCTGAAATATTCCTATGGATTGCCATCGCAGGTTGCCGGAACGAGGTTTACCGATGAGGAAATAAAGGCTTCGGTGCTGGCTGCGGAAACAAGGCGACCGGTTGTAGGTAACGATGCCTATAACGACCAAAGGGTAAGTCGTGAGACGATGGAAAAGTATGGTATCCGCTCGTTTCTCATTACCCCGTTGTCTGTGAGGGAGGAAATTATAGGGGTTTTAATCTATAGCTACCATAAAGCACCCATTGCTTTCACCGATGCTCAGATTGAGTTTGCAGAGAAGTTAGCGGCAGCGGCATCAGTTGCTCTGGAAAACTCCAGGCTGTATGAGAGCCTGAGACGATCGGAGGAAAACTTACGAAGAAGAGCCAGGGATTTGGAGATGTTAAATCACCTATCAAGCGTACTCTCTCAAACACTTAATTTAGATATGATGCTTAATGCGGCGATAGACAGTGTTATGGATATACTGGAAGCTGATGGGGCGGCCATATATATGCTTGATGAGGAGAACCGCGTTCTCAAGATGGTCGTATCCAAGGGCTTAAGCGAGCATTTCATTAAAAGCAGCTTGGAGGTTCCCATTGGTGAGCGTTTGACAGGCACTATCGCTAAGGCTGGAGAGCCGCTGGTAATTGAAGATCTTGCTGCATACCCTGAGCTTGAAGCGTCTATAGTCTATGAAACATTCACTAGCTTTATCGGGGTACCGATTAAATCAAGAGGTAAGGTAATCGGAGCTTTTCCGCTTGGAAGTCGTCAGCGTGGCAAATTCACCCAGATAGACAAGACTCTGCTTGAAGCTATTGGAAATGAGCTGGGAGTTGCCATTGAGAATGCCCGCCTTTATGAGTTAGAAAGAAGCATTGCAGATACCTTACAAGAGGCTCTGCTTACCATGCCAGAGCATATCGATCACCTTGAATATAGCTATCTTTATCGCTCTGCAACAGAGGTAGCGAGAGTCGGCGGAGACTTCTATGATGTCTTCGAGCTGGAGCATGGCAAAGTTGGTATTTTAATAGGTGATGTTTCAGGAAAAGGCTTAAAAGCGGCAACGTTGACCTCTGTTGTTAGAAACACTATCCGAGCGTATGCTTTTGAGAGATATACGCCAGCCGAGGTGATGGCAAAGACCAACGAAATTCTAAGAGCGGTCTCAGGGCCAGCTATGTTTGTGACTGTGTTCTTTGGCATTCTTGAGGAGAAGACAAAAGAACTTGTCTACTGCTCTGCAGGACACCCACCAGCTATCATAATAACAAAGACGGGAATGATTGAATTGCTCGATGTTCACTCGCCAGTAATTGGGGCATTTGCGGGTTTTAAATATGTTGATGCCACTGCAACCGTGGAAGATAGCGACGTCCTATTTTTATATACCGATGGTCTCATCGAGGCTAGACGCGAGGACGAGTTTTTCAGGCAGGATAGATTAATAGACTTTATAAAAGGGTTAAGGCGAGTATCGCCCAAAGATTTGCCGCAAATAATGTTCAACGAGGTTATGAAATTTACTGGTGGAAGACTCGCAGATGACATTGCCCTGATGGCAATCTCACTAGCTAGGCGGTAGCCGTAAACCCCGGCTAAACCCGATTAAATTCAACCTTTAACTAATTTACCAACAATATAAATTTCCAGAGAACGGTTTTGAGGGTTAATTACGCAGACCTGTGAGGGTATAAATGAGCGTACATTAGCAGCATCTGCAGATAACGAGGAAGATACAACGGCATCACGGGTGATAATGGTTAGCTTCATGGGCTTAGTTATAGCGTGTAGGTGCCTGGATTCGGAGGAAGCGTGGAAAATAAGGATAATCCTCACAGGCAAAATGGGCAGAGAGACGAGAAGATAGATGGACGGGCGGAGAGGCTCGATGACCAGGACAAGCAACAGCGGCAAGAACAGGAGAAGGGATCAAAGAAGTCAGGTTACGTTGCTGCCATAATCATAAACATCGTTTTGCTTGTTATCTTTAACAATCTACTAAACTGGCACGTACCCTTTCTAACCGGATCGTTTGTGATTCCCCTGCGGATTTTGAATATCTCGATAACCGCTACCATAATCGCGAACCTCGTTTTCTTGGCATACGATCCGGCATGGTTTTTGGCGCTTACCCGCACAGT
>DASQQM010000033.1:0-8408 GCA_035643475.1 Anaerolineae bacterium
GCACTGGGGGACAAAAATGTCTAAGCGGGGTGAGACGGGGAAGCTGCGGGGGCAAGATTGAAGAATCATCCAGCAGCTCACTGATCTCTCACTTAAGATACTCCACCTATTAGATGTAATAAAGGCCTGGAAATCTAGGCTTATCTGTGGAGTTGTTGAGGAATGCTTCAAAATGCAAGAGCGATTTGCCGGTAGGGTAAAGCCCGCCTGCGGCAAGTTTGTGGATACGGTTGATAAGGTATCCTCAATCTAATAAGCAATCGGTAAGAAGGTGTATGAATTGGTGACGTTACTTGTTATAGCAGCCATCGTTGCAGTAGTACTGATGGCCTTGTACTGGAGAACGGTAATGCCCACTACTAAGAGCCTTCAAAAGAGTACGCCCACATCAAAACGCGGGAGTAGGCAGAGAGAAGGTGGTAGGGGAGCAAGTAGAAAGGGCTTCGTGGGGGAGGACGAGATATTAATTAAGGAATCAATTCGAGAGCATCCCACCATGGTAGCCGGACACTTAAGAAAGCAATTATCAGGAGGCGGAACACATATAAAGCGGGTAAAGAATAGAGAGTGGCCTAGTGAAAGAATAAGCGACTCGCCGACATACGAGGATACGATACACACGCAAAACAGGGTAGATACCTTCCTTGATGAAAAAAAAGAAGTACACTTTGTGTCTCCCAGCGAGATGAAGCTCCTTGTCAATGCAACCGATGAGAGGTGGCGACCTCTCATGGTAACCGCATGCTATACGGGCATAAAGGCAAGCGAGCTATTCGGCTTACTGTGGGAAGATATCGATTTTGGTAATGCACGAATTTGCGTGAGGCGCACGTATCAAGAGGATGGCAGGTTTCATGCCCCTGATCTCGATTCGTCAGAGCGGTCTATAATAGTGCCGCCAATCGTCATTGAAGCACTTGAAAATCACAGAGCGCGTCAAGCGGAACACCATATAGAGATTGCACATCACTTCGTTTTTACAACTCCGACCGGAATAGCTTTAAATAGGCGGATGCTTAGTGAAAGGATCTTTGAGCCGGCGTTACGGCGGGCTGGTCTAAGCAGAATCCACTTCGATGATCTTAGATACAGTTATGAGATGGCTCTCTCCAATACAGGCGAGAGATTGGCATTTATCCAGAGGCAACTTGGGCGTCCATCGGATAAGGAACCGGTGGATACCCATGAACAGCTGCCGCTAGAAGATGAGAAGGGTGCGAGTAATAGAATTGCCTTAATCTTTGGCACCCGCATTACACCGCAAAGAAAGGTGTCGTAAAAATTAGTATATAAGGATACCTGCGTAGTGCATTCGTATCCAGTCCTATCTCGTAGAAAACGATACAATAACACAAAAACGGGACCAATCAGTTGATACGCGAGCGAAAATTATCTTAAAATATATAAGACCATTGCTTGATGGTCAATGTTAGGGTTAGGTATTACAATAGAGCCACCTAGCATAACGGCAGGAGCCGGAGGAAGGCGATGGAGAACAGCAGTACTGAAATCATGACCGCGAAGCAGTTGGCCGAATACCTGCAGATGAGCCAGATAACGGTATGCAGGTTGGCCAGAGAGAAGAAATTACCAGGTATTAAAATAGGTAAGGAATGGCGGTTTCCCAAGGTACTTATCGATAAACTAATCGCATCGGGCAGCAATTTTGAAGAGGCCTTCGAGAGCCTTGAGGCAAATGGGAGCGGGCAAAGCTGATCCGCCTGCTAATCTCCACCGCTATGTTCATCGTGTGATGAGAAGCATATATGAATTATGCCTTTAGCAGGGGCAATTGCGGCCAGTACGGTGAGTATTACTCTACCTCGATTAAAAGCTGGAAATGGCTTTGAACGGAAAATAAGGGATGCATCAATCAATCAGTACAATCGATCAATATAATTCAACTGAGCGGTAAGGAATGAAGCTTACCGGGATAATGAGGATGCAGGTTCAAGGCAAGTGAGGGTAGGTAATGGTATTACCCACTGGAAGAGCAGATAATGCTAAGGTTAGCTGGCAAAGGCTTGAAGCAGGCCAAAAGATTATTATTGCAATAACGATAACCCTGTTATTGGTTGCCATCGGGTCGTTTATCTATTGGATTTTGCAGCCGCCGTACGCTGTTTTACTCTCAGATATAAGCCCTGAAGATGCTAGCGCAATTACGGCAAGACTCCATAATCAGAGATTAGGTGTCCAGGAAAACTACACGAAGACTCAACTAGGCATCAAGGATGCGTATGAAAATAGCCTTGAGGAATCTATTGGGTCGATGCTCAATAAGGTATTGGGTAACGAGAATAGCGCCGTCGTGCGGGTCTCTGCGGAGATCGACTTTGCCAAGACAGAAACCCGAATAAACAAGGTTGAACGGGGTGAGGATTCCGTTGCCGCGCGTGAACAGACCCGTGACTTTACCAGGATTAGCGAGCATACGATAAAGCCTCCAGGCACGGTGAAGAAATTATCGGTCGCCGTTGTGGTAAATAACGATGGAAAGAATCCGGCGCTTACTAATAAGATCAAGAACCTGGTAGCCACTGCAGCAGGAATCGATAGGTCAAGGGGTGATGTGCTTACCATAAGCAGCATACCGTTTAACACGGAATGGATGAACGAGGAAGGAAAAGCGATCGGCGATATACAGGAAAGGGAGACCTATGTTAATTATGGGAAATATGCCATAATCGCCGTTTTGTTTATGATCGGCCTTATTGCCCTGCTCAAGCTTACTGCGAATTTTATGCCTGCCGGGGAAACGGAGGAGCTTACCCCGAAGCCGGTTTCGGCGCTAGGCCGAGAGCATGAGACTGCTGTGGGTGTAGATGCAAGCTGGTCTACGCTCTCAGCGTGGAGAGGGTCGCGTCGCAAGCAGAAGAAGCGCCAGATAACAGAGATAGAGATCCAGAGTTTAGCTAGGGAGAGACCGGGCGATATCGCTCAATTAATGAAGATTTGGCTAAATACGTAGTACCGGAGGTAGCACTGGTTGGCAGCAGGAATGCGGCTGCGCATTTTCGGATCAAAGCAAGGTATATCAGATCGACAAAAAGCCGCCGCTTTGCTCTTTGCAATTGGCCCGGAGCTTTCGGCTGCGGTTTTAAAAGAGTTGAACGAGACCGAAATTGAGGTGCTGGTCTCTGAGATACCAGGTGTGAGGAAGCTCCCCTGGGAACTGACCGCTAGCATTATTAGGGAGTTTTATGACCTTTACGAGGCGTGGGGGCTTATAGCCCAAGGCGGTCTCGATCGTGCCATTGATGTGCTTGAGCGATCCTTTGGTAAAGATAAGGCGAGGGAGATTCTACAGAGGCTAACCGCATCACACGAGCCGGCACCCTTTCATTTTCTCCGCGATACCGATCCCGGAGAGATAGTGCAGTTTCTTGAGGATGAACATCCGCAGACAATCGCCCTGGTGCTGACCTACCTACAGCCTGAACAGGCATCCGCAATCGTGAGGCAGCTCGAACCACACTTTAGGGTCGAGGTAATAAAGCGGATTTTGCTGATGGATAGGGTTGCCCCTGATATCATAGCGGAGGTGGAGACCGTTCTGGAATCGAAGGCGTCATCTTCTGCCCAGGGGGTTGAGCATGCAATAACCAGGGGGATTGAGGTTGCGGTAAAGATATTACACCGGCTTGACAGGAGAACCGAGCGCGAAATTCTCAAGGCGCTCGAGGATGAAAAACCACAGCTCGTCGAGGAGCTCTGGCGAAAGCTATTCACATTTGAGGATATCGCTGACCTTGAGGATTGCGTTATCCAGCGGGTGATGGAGGAGATAGGTCACAAGAAGTTCGCACTTGCGCTTAAAACGGTGGACGAAGATATTAAGGAGAGGGTGCTCTCTAATATGTCGCAAGAGGCAGAAGCAGCGCTCAGGGAGCACATGGAATTCCTCGGACCGGTGCGCTTAAAGGATGTCGAGCAGGCGCAGCGCGAGATCATAGATACGGTCTACCGCTTAGACGAGGATGACGTATGATATCATAGTTATAGCAGGGGTTGATTATGGCAGGAATGCTCACTCAGGATGAGATAAATGCACTCTTATCCACTGCACCCGGCGATGGGTTAACCACCATCAAAGAAGACTCAGCTCGAGTATCGCTGGATGCCAAGCACATCCAGGTTCACAATTTTCGCCACCTCAGTACATTTTCAGAGGGCCACCTAGGCGCTGTCGGGTTTATTTACGAGGCCTTTTTGAGATATCTTGAAGCGGCTCTTTTGTCCTATACGAGGCAGGATATGAGCTTTAGTATCGCCTCTGTGGAGCAGCTACCATTTGAGAAGTACAGAGGAGCGCTTCAAAATCCGAGTTCGCTCGTCGTCTTCACCATCCAGGGCCTTCCTGGACGCGCAATCTTGGAATTAAGTCCCGAACTTACCTTTCTAATCCTGGAGAAGCTTTTAGGTGGAGCAGGGGACCGGTCTTCCGCGATGGCCCGGTGCTTAACTGAAATTGAGCGCGGGGTTATCGGAAAGGCAGCTAAGAAAATATTGGTGGCATTCAGCACTGCCTGCTCGAAAATCCACGATGGTGAGCCTGTTGTAGAGGCGCTGACTACTAGTCCCGAGTTCCTGCAGGTCATTCCCCCACATGAGATCACGGAGGTTGCTGTGTTTGAGGTAGTTGTAGAGGATGCGATAGCAACTATGAGCATTTGCCTTCCGCACGTGATGCTCGAGCCCCTTATGCCAAAAGCGGGGCAGGCGGAGCGTTCTGCCACGTCTGGTCGCGCGAATAGCGACGTGCCTGGGGGCGTAAGGATTGCCAAGACCCTTAACCGCGTAAGTCTTCCGGTATCGGTAGAACTTGGAAGAGCTAAAATAAGCATCAAGCGTCTACTTCAACTTAAACCTGGTGACGTAATACGGCTCGATACGCCCGCCGACAGCGATATCAGGGTTCTGGTCAATGGCAGGGTTAAGTTTTATGCTCGCCCCGGAGTAATGGGGGAAAGAGTAGCGGTTAAAACGACAGGAATAGCTGATTAGGGGGCACAGTTGATGGGTGAGGAACAAGGTACGCGAGGATTATCTGACACCGAAAAAAGCGCTGTTGGCGAAATTGGTGATGTACAATCGGTAGAGTTTGCCCCTTTGCATTTAGAAGCTGGCGAAGCGGGACCGGGCAATATATCGCTTCTACTCGATGTTGTTCTTGACATCTCGGTTGAGCTTGGTAAAACCCAGATGACGATCGAAGAAATACTGGGGATTGGCAGTGGATCGGTGATCGAGCTCGATAAGCTGGCCTCAGAACCGGTCGATCTCTTGGTGAATGGTAAGGTTATCGCACGCGGGGAGGTCATTGTAATCGATGGCAACTTCGGAATAAGGATAACTGAAATACTAGGCCCTCGGGCAAGGCTTGAGCGTATTTAGTGTAAGGCATGGAGAATGTATATGGCCAAATAAAATTGCTAAAAGATATATAGGTTATTTGGCCATGTGCCGATAACTATAACGAGGAAGGGCTCAGACTCTCGTTCCAAAGCTCTCCTTCAGGGTTTCCGGTTTGTCCTGCTGCCGAGCTCTTCCTCCCTCTTTTAATTAGCCTTTAGTAATCAGACGGTAGCTTTCTTTAATAATATACCCTCGATAATCCATACTAAGATGCTTGGTTTATTGACACGTAGGCAGCGTTAGCTTAAAATACTAAGTAACAAATGTATCATAGTTAATAGGTATAGGGCCGCTGGTCTGGACTTTTATGCCATTGTTGTGAGGGGTTTTATGCGCCAGAATATAAAAAATACCGCACTTATCATGCTTATTGTTGCGCTTATCCTGCTAGTATCGGTTATCGCAGTTGTAATCGAACAAGGGCCTAAGATCGGTTAGGCGATCGGTACTTTCAGGTAAGAGGGTGGAGGCGTGCTGAAGCGGGCCAAAAAGCCATCGTATATTACCGTAATGTGATCGGTCGCAAGTGTGCTAAGGAATAGCTGTAAGGCATTAACATATTATTTGGCGCACTAACCCATAGAAAGAGATAGAGGTCACTATCAAAACTTTTCGCACTGCCCCCAACCTGTACTTTACTCTTATATCTACAGGCTTTCGCATCTAAACCACTTATATTCACGTGTAGCCGCACTCGTTCCACCTCATTTGCGAGCGTATATTACCCAATCGCTAAATATTAAAAAGATAGAGCAATTATAGTTTACATTTTTTTCCATTACATGGTATACTGTTGATCACCAATATAAGTCAGGACCTGTTTATATAGGGGTTGGTTAGTATGACGAACGTATATAAGCTTAATGCGAAAGGCAACAGCGTCTGTGCGGATTTGCGGAAATGCCCAGCAAGCCACTACCATAATTGCTCAGCGTACAAGCAGGGGATGAACTGCTGGGAAACAGAGAATGTGCCATGCTGTCGAAGGAACGATAAAAGCAGGTGTATATCATGTAGTATTTACTATGCCAATTGTATTGGAAGCACAGCGCAGACATATCCCCGAACGATCAATCATTAAAGGTATCATTTCTTGCTAAAGCTGTAAATGCGCAGGCCGGCCAGGATGCGCATTTATACGATACGTCCCCGTTGAGCCCGGTGAGACACCGAGAAATCACACTTTCAGCTTGCACATATTCCTGCTTACCTAACGCGAGCGTTTCCTAACAGGTCAGGTTTGATAGATCTGGTGGATGGGAATAAACCCGCCGATGATTTCAGAAGTATCTATCCGGCTATCATATCCCATATAGTGGCATGGACGATCGGTTTACTGTAATGCGTAAAAGACTCTCCATGATGGTTTCCGCTATTTCCGCGACATCCCTGCTGGTGCTCGTCGTGCTGGCAGCACCGCTGTACGCCCTCCCCGAAAACCCAGCTGGCAGTGATCGTGCAGATGTGTATAGGCAGATGGGCGCCACCAATGCAAAGCTTAAAGTGATCGGTGGAGAAGTCCAGAGGGCGATGGCGGACTTAAGCAGGAAAGAGGAGGAGATTGGAGATAATGCTGCCAAGCTCAATAACGCCAAGGTTAAGCTTGCTCATCTCCGCAGCACATATAATAAGCGGCTGGTTCAAATATACCGGGCTGGAAGTGTAGCGCCGCTCAGGGTTTTCCTTAACGTAACCGATTTTAGCGAGCTGTTGGTTGCCACCAGGATGCTCGTGATAATAGGCGAGTATGACGCAAGGCTGGTCAAACAGATAGCGAGGCTTGAATCCGAGATAAAAATGAGGCAGGCCCGCTTGCAGGTTGCAGCGATACAGCAGAAAAGACTGGTCAACACTCTTGAGTTGACCAAACAAAACCTGGTGAGAGTACTAATGAAACAGCGGAATATCATTGCTCAGCTCCCGCAGGGGAATGCCTTTGCGACCCCATCGAGTACAACCACTGCGAGCGGGTTTATTTTCCCGGTTGCACCTCCATATACGTATGTGGATAGCTGGGGTGCGCCGAGAATGAGGGGTACTCGATACGAACACGCACATGAGGGGACCGATATAATGGCCCTGCCATGGACCAACGCGTTGGCGGTTGAGGATGGAACTATCTCAAAAATGGGCAACAACACCCTGGGCGGGATCTCTCTGTGGCTGAGCGGCGATACCGGAAATGAGTATTACTATGCCCATCTTTATGGATATGCCGATGGGTTAGAAGTTGGGCAGCACGTCAAAGCTGGTCAGGTCATCGGCTATGTCGGCGATACCGGGAACGCCAACGGTACCCCACACCTGCACTTCGAAATCCATCCGCATGGTGGGGTACCGATTGATCCATATTCATTTCTGTTAGCAATGGATCCCATGGTACACACTCCTATATCTACGAATTAGCAGGTGATTAGCCTTGCTTGCCATCAATCATCTGTTCTGCTATGTTCTTTGTCTATCGATGGTTTTTTGGAGGCATAGCATAACTGGAACTTATCAATATCTTTTCAACCGCATTAGTTGTTGCACTCTCCGGTGCCATAATGCCGGGGCCCCTTCTTACTGTAACGATAAGCGAAACGGCAAAGAAAGGCCAGATATCTGCCTTCATGTTAATCGTTGGGCATTCAATACTGGAATTTATACTAGCGGTTGGTTTTACATTTGGCCTATATGCGGTACTTAAGAATCCTACTATAATAAGGGCTATCGGCATTCTGGGGGGCGGATTTCTTCTCTGGATGGGCTCTGGCTTAGTAACTGATGCGTACCGTGGCCGAGTCTCTCTTGACCTGAGCCAGCGTGACGAGCATGTGACGCTGGGACCGGTGCTCCAGGGGATAATAACAAGCCTCTCCAATCCTTACTGGACCTTATGGTGGGTAACTGTCGGTGCGCGCTTTATCCTATCTTCGCTCAGGCATGGGTTGCCAGGTTTAACCTCATTTTATTTCGGTCACATCGCGGGCGATTTTCTCTGGTACGCG
>DASQQM010000034.1:0-5153 GCA_035643475.1 Anaerolineae bacterium
GCTACTCATTACCCACATCTCTGTTAAATATTAGATACGCTTGTGATATATCATTTAACCTCTTCATGCCACGCCAGAGGACCTTTACTCCGGGGTCACCGTCTTGTCTCCTACCTAGAAACCCACCTAGCTTAGCAATTAAAAGCACAGCCTCTGCAAGTGTAGGTGCACTCTCAGGTGGTCTGTCTGTTTTGTTAACAAAGCAGCACAGTGCTTGCCACTCATGTTTTTCAAATACCCTCTCACTTGATTGATCCGGCTCTGTGCGAGCAAGGTACGTTAGAAACAGTATTCTCCATGCGGCTATGCAGTAGAGTGCTACTGCTCGCTTTATTCTTTCTGCATCCTCTAGCTGAAGCTCTTCTACTTGGCAGCCACTTTTTAGGGTGTAGTGATACCTCTCAATCAGCCACCTTAGTGAATAGAGGCGGGTAGACTCTATAGCATCTTCAAGTGTTTCAACGCAAAGTGTTGTAAGCAGCAACCAGGAAATGGGCTCTGAGGCATCAATTTCTTTGACCAAGATTGCATGTAGCTTAACGCCTGGTAAATGCTCCTTTCTGCGGTGCTTCGGTGGTTTGATTGTTACTTCACCAAAGCGAACAGCAAGAGGCACTTGCCGTGTTTTTCTATCGCGGGCTCGAGTTAGGTCAAGATTAAATGAGCCCCTAACAGGCAAAGATGAGACGGTCTCAAACAGGTGCCTCCCCTGAATTGTGGCTCGATTATGAGCGGCTCTAATAAGCAATTCATAGCCACTTCTTCTTTCTTTAGCAAACAGATCGTAGATATCGGATTCTCTGTCTGCTACCGTTATAACTTGCCTTGGACCTTCTATGTGCTCTTCAATGGATTCTACCGCTTCAAGCCAGCGGTATGACTCTTTCTCATCTATGCTTTTTGCCTTACGAGAAGTTCTCTTTCCGTACTCTTTCATATCTCGAGCCCAAAACTTCTGGTAGAGAAGCCCAAGGGGGACACCGTCAGCTCTGATTGCTAAGGCGGAATGCAGCTTAAGTCCAAAGGTCAGTTTATTGTCAAGGTAGCCGATACCTTTAGCTTTCTTATGCGAGCTAAAGTCAAGGTCAGTGGTATCTTGGGCTACTATTACCCTACTAAGAGATGAAGTTCGCCGAGCTGTAGATATGAAAAAGCCCTCTTGAATATCTTCTGCGTCAATCCTGCCTGAATCGAAGAACCGATAAGCTGCCTTGGTGGTAGCTTTTGAGCCACATGCTTCAGGGATACTTGAGCAAGGAGACTGCGATATATCTTCAAGTATAACTTTAAGCCTCTCATTGAGCCTTTTATCACCAAGATTAACGTGGCCCATCTCTTCTTCAATCCAACTTCTCATGATTACCATCCTTGTTGCGATAGCCTACATTGATATGAGAGCATCTAGTAATACATCAATACCTTATACGCCATCTTAAACCATAGTCCACCTCTGTCACCAATTACCCAAAAAGATGTGGGTAATGAGTAGCCCCTCAAGAGGGGGCACTGTGAGATATCTTTATACTGCCTCAATAATTCAATCTACTTTCTATTTTCTATTCTCTAGTACAGCGTCTGTGACGCTGTACTGGCGGGTCCTCAAAGCCAATCCAGGTTATAACATCATGGTTGCGCGGGACCGAGTCTGGATCATGGCTCCGGTAGCCGATCGGTATTACTGTAACCAATTCTAAATCCTTTAAGCCAAGATAGGCCATAATCTCCGATTCTATCCAGAGTGCTGATGTTAGACAGACGGTCCCAAGTCCTAGGGACCATGCGGTAAGCTGCATATTTTGAATCGCTGAAGCGGTCGCGATGAGGTCGCTCTTATAAGCATACCTGTTTGCCTTCTTCGCTATTGTCACCAGTATGATGGCCGGTGCCCCACCGAGATTCTTCGCGAATTTGGTTACTGCCCCTTCGCTTATATAGTGAGCCTCTTTTGGGTAGAGAGCAAGAATATCTGCCAAGTAGGCGGGAAATTTACGGATGATTTTTACAAGGTCATCGCGCGCCTGGCCGGTTACAACCGTAAAATGCCATGGCTGGCTGTTAATCGGCGATGGCGAGGCGATGCCCGCTTTGATAACCTTTTCCAGAACCTCTTTAGGTACCGGATCGGGTAAGAAATTTCGTACTGTTCGCCGCGAAAAGATTGCCTCTTTAAGTTCCATTGGTATCCCTTCTGGCGCTCCAAAGGCCAGTTTATCAATAGAAAAACTTTATATTGATAAGAAAATATCATGTAAGGTGAGTAGGAGTCAAAGTCGTGGGTTGTTTCCCTAAGGTTACCCGCTCACGGTATAATACCGGTACTATTAATACTATTTAGCAGCTTAGGCTATGACACCGTGGCAGTGGGAGGTAAACCAGCTACACTGGATGCAAATATCGTGGAACAACTGTTGCCGCACCCCATCCTCCACTCCCCGATGTAAGAAGGTTGACTCGTATACGCTATCTACCTCTATGCCGAGAATAGCAAGGACGGCCTTATCCATGCTTACGGCCATATCCTCGCCCTTTCGGCACGAACGACCGTCGCTGTGCGGGCAACATGCACATACGTCATCAAAACCCTCAACGATTCTCATAAGGTGTGATGGGGTCCGAAACGCCTCTACAATACATCGCATATTTTCGGTAAACGCTATATTGTATCCCATACCGGTAAATGCATAAGCGCAGAGAAGGTGGTGCCCCCGTATATTAATTATCCTACCCTCTGGTTGCAATTCCTATCCTCCTTGCTACCCCGCCACCTACCGCTTTCGTCATTGCAGACGTATTCAGTGAGCCTCATTCTCTTCTATTGTAGGCCTTATTAATTACAAGGCCTACAATTACAGAGGAGCCGTGCATTACGTCTAGCGCTTCTTAACGGTAACATCTCCCGCCGCGAAAGTCCTTATATCTCCCTGGGATAGCTTTATCCGTATTGCGCCGAGTTCGTCGACGCCGATGAACTCGCCCTCGACCACGCCCTGAAGCGTGTTCAAGGAGATGTTCTCATGCAGCATCATGCACCTGCTTAGCCAATCGGCACGTATGGAATCCCATTCTCCCATACTAAGACGCCGATATTCCTTCTCAAGCTCGACCAATAGGTCGGCAGTAAGCAGGCGCCTATCCACTTTCTTACCAAGGTAACCGGCGAGCGTAATCGCCCGGTCCCTGCTCTCCTCCGGAATGTTATCTATATCCACATTTGCATTAATACCAAAACCCATGATCAAGTACTCGGTGCGATCCGGCTGAGCGCTGAGTTCAAGTAAGATACCACAGACCTTCTTGCCATCGATTAAAATATCGTTCGGCCACTTTATCTCCGGTTTAATCCCGAGCGTCTCAATCGCCTTGGCGGCAGCAACGCCCGCAAGAAGGGTGAACCGGGATGCTTCCGAGGGGGGAACCTCAGGTCGCAGAATCACCGAAAGCCAGATACCGCCAAGCGGGGATGCCCAGCTTCGGCTGAGGCGGCCTTTCCCATGGCTCTGCTCCTCCGCAACAACCACGGTGCCCTCTTCCGCCCCCTTTTCGGCCAATTCCCTGGCGAGGTTGTTGGTCGAGCCGATGATGCTTTTATGAATTATTTTGCGACCGATAAATTCGGTTTTCAACAGAGGCAATACCTCCTCTGGGAGGAGTAGATCGGGCGATGATATGAGCCTGTATCCTCGCCTTGTTACCGCCTCTATACCGTATCCTTTATCTCTTAAGTTTCTGATCTGCTTCCAAACTGCAGCCCGGGATACCGAAGACTCCTTAGCCAGGTCTTCCCCAGAAATATAACCTTCTGTATGCTCTTTAAGCGCCTTTATAATCCTAATCTCGGTCGGGTAGCGCTGCATTTCTCCTCCTGATGATGTAATAGATGATAATGAAGACAACGATGGTGGCAAGGGCAACGAGGCCGAATCTGCCGAGGAATTTACTGATCAGTACCCAGTTTTGTCCGAAGAAAAATCCAACTATACCAATACCAACCGTCCATGATATCACCGCCGCTACAGTGTACAGGATGAACTTTGCAAAGTTCATCTGCGATGCCCCAGCAAGAAGGGGTATGAACACCCTAACCCCAGCTGCAAACCTGCCAATAAACACCGTCTTCGGGCCATGGACATCAAAGTACCTTTCGGCAGCCTCTATCCTTTCAGCAGAGACAAAGCGACCGCCGTATTTTTCTATTAACGGTCGTCCTCCTTTTTTGCCTATAAAATAGCCCGCGATATTGCCGGTGATGGCGGCAATGGCCGCCGTAATGATCACGTAGACTATAGTGAGCACACCTTGGGACGCAGCAAACGCCGCAATAAGGAGAATCGTTTCGCCCGGCATCACCAGCCCTATTACAAAGAAGTTCTCAAGAAATAACAGGAGAAAGACTATGTAGTAACCATATACATTGAAATAGCGGAGTAAAAGATCGAATATTTGGCTCTCGCTCACCTATCATGCCTCGTCTCTTGGCTAACCAATGATCTCCAGCGATATATCGAGCGGTTTTGCTGCTTGGGTGAGGGCGCCCACCGATATCCGGTCGACACCGGTCGCAGCAACCGATGCTATATTAGCAAGCGTTATTCCACCCGATGCCTCTTTCACCGCATTATCACCTATTATACTAACTGATTCCCTTAAAAGCTCGATATCCATATTATCGAGAAGTATTATATCGATGCCCGCATTAAGAGCCTCTCTCACTTCGTCTATCGTCTCCGCCTCGACTTCAACTGCAAGGCCCGGATATGTGCTCCGCGCCCTTCGTACAGCCTCACCAATGCCTCCGGCGATCCTGATATGGTTATCTTTAATGAGTACCTGGTCGTATAAACCCCACCTGTGATTTACCGCGCCCCCGATCTTTATCGCGTATTTTTCCAGGTAGCGCAGTCCCGGTGTGGTCTTTCGGGTATCTAGCAAATCTACCCCGAAGCCCTCGATCTCACGGACATACCTGGCAACTTGGGTGGCAATACCTGAGAGGTGCTGCAGAAAATTAAGGGCTGTCCGCTCGCCACCGAGGATGGCATGGGCATCTCCGGATAGCTCCGCTATCCGAACTCCGGCACGGACGGAGTTACCATCTAATACGAGCGATACAAACTTAATAGAGGGGTTAAGATACGTAAAGGTCCTTTCGGCAA
>DASQQM010000035.1:0-7055 GCA_035643475.1 Anaerolineae bacterium
TACCCTATGCCAGCACTCAGGCCTTCCTTTGTGACCTTCCTTCGCAGGTCATTAAGGACAGCCACTCTGGGAACCCAATAATAAATGCCGTCATCCTCATTTACCAAGCCCGGCAAGAGCACTACCGTCACTTCCTCTAGCCCTCCTAGAGAGGACATTGTTTTTTTGAATTCCTCCCCATCGAGATTTGTGTTGACCTCCCCTTGCGCACCGCCCTTCTTAAGGGCACCGGCGACGCCGGGAAACTCATTAGCGCTAACGAGTCTTTCAAGTATGGCAGAGACAATGGCGTGCTGCATTTCTGGCTTTCCCTCTTTTGCGGCCCAATAAAGCGCTTCTAACGCAGCATCTCCACCTAATGTACTATCACTCCGTTTTATATAGAGACCGCCCGCATCATCTACTATGGTGGCGATGTACTTTGCGTCGATCGCAATATAATGCCCTTGTTCTTCGCTTGAGCCTACGAACTTCGCTATACTTCTTGATGTAAGCGATAGGTCCTTAAAGTTAAGGGCATGCTTTATGCGATTGTAACCCACTCCGGGCATCTCGATCTTTGTCTCTTCTGGGACGGTGATTGCAAATAACCCCTTTTCGCTATCGATCGCAACGTAGGTGAGCACCTGAAATCGCTCTTTTTTGGGCGCGGTATCGTTTACTATGGCAAGGAGGAACTGATCAGCCGCCGTCACGGTCTTTTGCTCTTTTCCCCGACAGCCTAAAAGTCCGATCGGAACTATCAAAACACATAATATTATTATGAGGAAGATATGCACTCTTCTTTTCTTTACCATAACGACCCCCACAAAAGCGATCATTAAAAAAACATAGCAACAGTATCGCAGAACGGGCCAGCATAAGCAATCGCATAGAGAGATTACCAGTAATTGCTAGATGTGGACAAGCTAGATCGCTTGCAAAGTTTACCCTGTGCCTATTGCCATCCTGTACAGGGGCATAGACTCGCACAGGTTTAACCACGTTTTGTTGATGTCGACAATGGTGGAGACCTGTGATGAGCAGCGTATGCTTAGGTTGATTAATTGGTTAAAACTTTGTTATTGTGAGCATAGGCAAATCGGGCTCAATTTTGAGGTGAAAATCTTGTTTGAAATGGAAGTTCACGGCATTAATCTGGATGTGATGACAAATCAGCCAGTAATTATATTAAAAGATATTCAGTCCAACCGGTATCTTCCTATATGGATAGGTCAGTTTGAAGCAACAGCAATTCTGATGGAGGTTCAGGGAATACATCCATCAAGACCACTTACGCACGACCTGTTAAAAACGATCGTTGATACGCTAAATGTGCAGGTAACCCATGTGGTGATAAACGATCTAAAAGAAGGAACATTTTACGCACAAATACACATGTCGATAAATTCAAGTCAGATGCAGATCGACGCACGACCAAGTGATGCGATAGCGCTTGCGGTGCGATCCAAGGCACCGATCTTTGCCGATGAGAACGTTCTTGAACAAGCCGCCGTCTTTAGCGAGCCTGGCGAAGAAGAAGAGGTAGAGCGATTCCGTGAATTTCTTGAGAACGTGCGACCGGACGATTTCAGGGAGGATACTTAAAACCTAATCTCTCCAAGAACGTCCATATTTTTTATTGTGCCCTTTGGGATGATGTGAAAATCGTTGTGGCGATAGCCCCGGCCCCTATTCGTTAGGTCATAGTCCTGAACGAGAACAAGGTAATCATCAGTTTCTTTCCACACGAGACCGACAGTTATCTTTGACAGCCTAAATATCTCGAAATCCTCCGGTATCTCAACTCGTGAGTATGCCGTGATATCCTCCCACCACACAGCCGCAACGCTTTTCGTCTGCATCTCCTCCAGTTCTTGATCTTCATCAAGAAAATCGATACTTGCCTTATAGGGCGCTTCTGATACTGCTTTATCAACAAAGTTCGATGGTCGATCTTTCACGCGCACTTCTCCTTTAAGTATAATCCAACTGGGTCGGGACACTTAGAACCCTTGGCAAAATTCTAAACTTTAGCAACACTGCTGTCAAACGATTTATGATGTAAATCCGCAGGTCAACAGTATAGTTACCCAGCGATATACCGCTTGGATGCTAATTGCTATTTCGAAAGACCATTGGTTTGCTTATAATAACCTTAGTGTTTTATACATATAAGAATCGGGAATAAAAAAGGAGATCGGTGCCTCTTTATCGAGACATATCACGAGGTGGGATAGGAAGGCGGTCTGAGCTATGGAAATAATTAAAAAGGCTATCGAACAGATACCGGTGCTTGAGGTTCACGGGCAGATTGATCTCAGCAATTGCTATCTGCTACACGAAGCGATAATAGACGAAGTAGAGGCTGGCAATTACCACCTTGTTATCAACCTTCACAAGATCAGCTACATCGATAGCTCATGCCTCGGGGTATTGCTTGGTGGGCTGGAGAGAGTAAAGAAGAATGGTGGTGGCTTAGCGGTTGTCGGTAACCCCCTAGTCGATCGGGTTTTAACGTTGACCGGCCTTACCCGTGTCTTTCCCTTCCACTCTACGGTAAACGATGCCCTTGAAAACATAAAGAAGACAAAAGACCAGCTCTAGAAGAAAGATTCGCCCTGAATCGAGATGAAGGTACTTGAACTCCACCCATGGCATGTTTCGGCCCACGAGGCAGCAGATATCCAGCGCACGTTAAGGGCGAAGGTACGACAAACCCCAATTGATAGAGGCCAGATAAAGTATGTGGCCGGTGCCGACGTCTCATACTCGAGAGGCTCCGACGATATCTATGCCGCAGTAGTTGTTTTAAGTTATCCGGACCTGCATGTGGTAGAAGAGAAGGTCGCAGTTAGAACTTCACCATTTCCGTATATTCCTGGTTTCTTATCGTTTAGGGAGGGGCCAGCTGTTTTAGCCGCATTTCAAAAGGTTACAATTACCCCCGACGTAATCATTTTCGATGGCCAGGGAGTCGCCCACCCTCGTGGCCTCGGCATAGCATCGCACATGGGGCTGCTTCTTGACCGGCCATCGATAGGCTGCGCAAAATCGGTGCTGGTAGGTACCTATGACGAACCCGGTACGGAGCGGGGTTCATGGAGCCCCCTTTCCAAGGGTGAGGAGCAAATAGGCGTTGCCCTTAGAACCAGGGCCGCTGTATCGCCTGTTTTTGTATCGGTTGGCCATAGGATCGATATCTGGGGGGCAATTGAGGTAGTGCTTACATGTGCGCCGCGATATCGTCTGCCGGAGCCGATACGAAAAGCGCACCTTCTTTCAAATACTGCACGAGCTGGACGGTTCAGTTAAAAATATCCGCTGTGATCGCATCTGCCGGGAGTTCACGCGTATGAATCTCCTTTATCGCACTCATGGGGATAATAATCTCCCCCTTGTCCGCGAGATCCACGCGGACAAGGTGTCCCAGTGGGGCACCGATTGATACGCTCTCGGCTGGGAACTGCCTCTCTTCTCCATCGATAAATATCACGGTAGAGATAAGCAAGTCGACCCTATCCTCCCATCGATACGTGGATCGCTTCTTTAAGCAATGCTATATAAAGTGGCCTATCCCTTCAACACCCCAATGGGGCGCATCTTTGCAACCTTGGTTGATATACCCGTTTTATGGCATACATTAACTACCTGGCTTACGTCTTTATAGGCTGCCGGTGCCTCTTCAGCAAGAAGGGACGTGTTGCCCGCTATTACCCGTATGCCCTTGGACTCTAGGTCGCTCTTGAGTTCATAGCCGCTGATCTTTTTCTTGGCCTGGCTCCTACTCATAACCCTCCCTGCACCATGGCAGGTCGAGCCGAATGTCTCTGTCATCGCCAGCTCGGTTCCAACCAATACATACGATGCGCTCCCCATGTCGCCCGGAACCAGCACCGGTTGTCCTGTTGCCCGGTACGCGGGCGGAATTAGTGGATTTTCTGGGCCAAACGCTCTGGTTGCACCCTTTCTGTGAACGCAGACTCTTTTGATTTTGCCATCAACGATGTGATCTTCGATCTTAGCGATGTTATGGCAAACATCGTAAAGGAGGCCCATTCCCAGAGATTCAGCGCTCTTGCTTAAAACGCGCTCGAAGGATTCTCTCACCCAGTGTGCCAGTATCTCTCTGTTTACGAAAGCATAATTGACGGCACAGGCCATAGCGGAATAATAATCCCTTCCTTCCTTCGAATCGATCGGCGCACAGCTGAGCTGTCGGTCGGGAACGTGAATCCCGTAAGATCGTACCGCCTTATCCATAACCTTTATGTAATCGCTGCATATCTGGTGGCCAACACCCCTTGATCCTGAATGGACCATGATCACCAGTTGGCCGCTGAACAGCCCGAAAGCATCGGCTACCTTTGTATCGAATATCTCCTCTACCTCTTGAATCTCGATAAAGTGGTTACCAGCACCCAGTGTTCCCGACTGGTCCTGTCCCCTCTCGTACGCTCGGTTGCTCACCTTTTCGGGATCCGCTCCCTCAAGGCGGCCCCCTTCTTCTATGTGCTCAACATCCTTAGGCCACCCGTATCCATTTTCTACAGCCCAGGTCGCACCCTCAACCATGAGGCGCTCCATTTGTTTACGATTGAGCTTTACCTTACCGCGACTTCCTACCCCTTTTGGCACGTTTCTAACGAGCTCATACAGTATTTTGTCGAGGTCCTGTTCGACTTCTTTTACCAAAAGCCCTGTCTTTAACAGGCGAACTCCGCAGTTAATATCAAATCCTACCCCTCCCGGGGATATAACGCCATTTTCGAGATCGGTTGCCACCACTCCACCAATAGGAAACCCATACCCCTAGTGTATATCGGGCATAGCATACGGTGCCGAGACCACGCCCGGAAGAAACGATGCATTTATTACTTGCTCTACCGCCTTGTCTTCTTGCGCCCCCCGTAGAAGCCCTTTACTGGCATACACTATGCCGGGAACTCTCATACCAGCTCTATAGTTGGTGGGGATACGCCAGGTGTAATCGGATATTCGCTCAACGCCATCCAACATTGGAATTTTTCCTCCGCAATAAACTGCTTGCTTCAACTATTTACGTTAGTTAAAGCAAGCAGTTGCACCCATGGTTTAATTAAGACAATGGCCTGATTATATATCGAATACTACCTGCGCTGACCAATATTCGTTACGCTCAATCTTCAACATATGGTAGGTGCAGGCCTTTATCTGGGTTTTTATCTGATGTCTGCCAAGATCAAGGGGTTCACCGTGCACAACCGCACGCAGTCGATGCTCTTCATCCCAATCGATGATATCAAAACGCTTGTAGACCCTGTACTCAACCTCGAATCGGTACAGAAGCTCATTTAGCCATTCAACGAGCAGGCTCTCCCGGTCTTCGGCCTCTATATATATCTCATCAGATAACGTGGATTTTACGTTCTCTAGATCGGTTATTATGCTAAACATGCCGATGGCTGCATTTTCAAATGCCTCTTTTAGTGTTTGACCGTAGGCCCTCAATCCGATATCTGCGGTGTGCTCTAAAATCTCAAACGGCTGTATTAGACTTTCCAGAAGTACCACCTCATGTTAAGAGGAGTCTACAGGTAATGTGCGTAAAGTGCAGCCATGTATCTTATTGCGACAGTTGAGTCTGACCCGAATTTTCCGTGCCATTCTTCTCGTGGGTAATAAGCGCCACCGCGCTTATTTTATCGCTGTCGTTTAGGTTCATTATTTTAACGCCCTGTGTATTTCTACCCATCTGAGAGATTTGTTTAACCGATGTTCGTATTACGATACCTTCACTTGAGATCACCATTAACCCGTGGCGCTCTTGGACCATTTTTGCCGCGGCAATACTTCCGCGCGCGGAAGTATCCTTTAATGTCTTTACTCCTTTACCGCCACGTCCTTGAACCGGATAGTTATTCATCGGCGTTCTCTTTCCAAAACCATTCTCGGTTATAATAAGAAGATCTGCCTCGTCCCTCGCCACCTCGATAGACAGCACCTCATCATCTTCTAGAGCCATGCCTTTAACACCGGTTGCTGTTCTTCCCATCGGTCTTACGTCCATCTCGTGAAAACGGATGGACATGCCGTTTTTGGAAACCAAGATTATATCGTCCGCACCCCTGGTAATTTTAACGCCAATAAGCTCATCATCTTCGCGCATAGTTATCGCGAGTATCCCATCACGGCGCGATGTATTATATTCCTTAAACGGCGTCTTCTTGACCAGGCCGTCTTTCGTGGCCATCATCAAGTATTGATCTTCCTCAAAGGTCCTGGTCGATATAACTGCCGCAATTTCTTCATGCTGCGTGAAGGGCAAAACATTAACTATTGCTTGCCCCCTAGCGGTTCTGCTTCCAACAGGTAGCTCATGGACCTTTAGCTTGTACACCTTACCTTTATTTGAAAAGAACAATATATAGTTGTGCGTCGACGAAATAAAGAGGTGTTCGACGAAATCGCCCTCTTTTAGGTTCATACCGGAGACGCCCTTACCGCCGCGCGCTTGCTGCTTATAGGTTGTTACCGGCAGGCGCTTAATGTAGCCGGAATGGGTTATAGTTATAACCATATCTTCTTCGGCGATTAAATCTTCGATCTCCAGTTCGGCAGCAGCCGATGTTATTTGGGTGCGACGTTCATCGCCAAACCGTGTCTTAATCTCCGTTAGCTCCTCTTTAATAATATCAAGGACCATCTGCTTGCTTGCGAGGATGCTCTTCAAGTAGGCTATCTTCTCTAGTAAATCTTTATATTCCTGCTCGATCTTCAGGCGCTCGAGAGCCGTTAAGCGCTGCAAGCGCATATCAAGGATGGCTTGGGCCTGGATCTGGGTTAGCTTAAAGTTCTCCATAAGGCGTTGGCGTGCCTCATCAACCGTCTTCGATTCCCTTATCGTCTTAATTACCGCATCGAGATTATCTAGGGCGATAAGCAGGCCCTCAAGGATATGCGCCCGGGCTTCCGCCTTTGCAAGCTCAAACTTCGTACGCCGGATTATAACCTCTTTCTGGTGCTCAATGTAATGATGCAGCACTTGTGGTAGGGTGAGTGTCCGTGGGATGCCGTTAACAAGCGCAATCATTATG
>DASQQM010000036.1:0-9474 GCA_035643475.1 Anaerolineae bacterium
TTAATGGTAACCGCTAGGGGGCTTCCAATATAATGGGCGATGGAGCCGATGAGGAAACTTCCGAGCGGGAAGAGGCCCATGAACGCCCAGACAAATAAGCTCATAACGCGTCCCCGTATCTTGGCTGGGGACGCTGTCTGAAGTGAGGTGTTAATTGACGATGTTGTCATTAGAAACGACATACCCACGCCGACCTGGGCGATAAGCGAGAGAGCGAATATGTTCGATAGTGCAAAGGTGAGGAGGAATATGCTGTAGCTGGATATGCTGATCTTAATGAGTGTCTTTCTTTGCACAAGGTGAGAGAGGCCGGCAACGATGAGCGCACCCATAGCCGCACCAAAACCGCTTGCGGCAAGGAGGTATCCCAGACCTCGTGCCCCTACTTTGAGGATATCGCGGGCAAATGCGGGCATAAGGACGGTATGCGATAGACCAAATATCGTAAGCATGCCTATTAGTATAAGGAGGATAGCGATTGAGGAATTATTCCTGGCGAAAGTTATGCCCTCGGTGAAATTTTGCCAGACGCTCTCGTTGGTGTTACGTTCGCGGATTGGAGGTACTTTAATGACAGCAAGGGCGATGATCACCGCCATAAAACTTAACGCATTTACATAAAAAGAAGCTGCTACTCCTAGCAGGCTTATTACGAGACCGGCGATAGCGGGACCGATTAACCTCGCAACATTAAATTGCGCCGAGTTGAGCGCTACGGCATTCATCAGGTCTCTTTGGGGAACTGTTTCAGGGATAAGCGCCAGCCATGCTGGGAAGCTAAAGCTAGTGGCGATTCCAGCGGCGAGACTTATGGCGATTATGTTAAGAAAACTCGCAATGTTAAGCGTGATAAGGATACCCAGCGTAAAGGCCAGCAACATAAGTATGGTCTGGGCTACTAGCAGGAGCGACCTCCTCTCATATCGATCGGCGATGACACCAGCAGCCAGCGCTAAAAAGAACGTGGGAATGCCAGCGGCGAAATTAACGAGCCCGAGGGCGAATTCCGAGTTTGTGATCTGCAACACAAACCAGCCAAGCGCTACAGTCTGAATCCAGGTTCCAATGTTGGAAAGGAGCGCCCCTGACCATAAGTAACGGTACTCCCGTGAGTACAAAGCTGCAAAGAGTGGCCTGCGCCGGGCGCCCTCTTGTATGATTCCGGCCTCAGGGGCGGTCGTCTCCGTCTCCAGGATTTCGGTTTGTGATAACTTTTTGCTCTCATTTTTGGCCATGTATAATCCTTACCCATAATGGCCTATATACCGGGAAGGATTATTTTGGTTTCTGGCCCCAGGCCTTTCTCTGGCCCCAGGTCGGTTTTGAGAAGTAACTGCTGAGGCCCGACGATTCGATCATTGAGCTGACCTGACCTTTGGCGTAGAGCAGCTGGAATTTGATGCCCTCCCTCTCAATAATTTTCATGAGCTGGAGGAGGAATTTGATGCCGGCATCATCGATGTATCGTACTCCCATTAAATCGATGTAGGCTCTCTCCGGTCGATTCTCGAAAATATTATCCACGGGAAACCGATCTGCGCTTAAAAGCGATTCGATCATCGATCCCTCAAATGATATCTCACAGGAACCGGGGAGATCGCATTTAGCCGAGAAGGAGAGGTAATTCGCCTTTATACGGTTATTTTTTCTTCCGATCGCTGCCCCATCGAGGTTGCGAGCAACCGCTCTATGCTGGTTCACGCTCCGTAACGCCTCCCGAGGGCATTTCAAGTTCGAGGCGTTTTTCGATTCTTGCTATAAACAGGGGACCTACAATGGATCTTATACTTTACTTGAAAGCCTTGCTTTTTACATTAATCATTCCCTTGTTTACCCTTATTTAAACGCAATAATAGCATTCTATTATAACTTTATCGTAAAATTAAAGAGCGGTTGTTAGCACTTGCTCACTAATAGAAGGGCATGATCTAATTTACCAGCGAGTAAAATTGCAGAATGGCTTTGAAGGGATTCCTATGTTAGCAGGGCGGCGATTATACCGGTGAGGAACACACCATCGAAAACTCCAGCACCACCAATACTTACGGCCGTACTTCCAACCTCTTTAATCCTTCCTAGATTTAGTAGATCGGCTCCTATAAGGGTTCCGAGTACACCCGAGATATATGCTACAGGCGCCGGGCTTGCAGGTGCAAGCAGAAGCGCTAGTAGAGCCGATGCTATGGGAGGGACAAGCGCCGGAAGGGCTATCCCGACCCCCGGTACTGGTCGGGCAAGAAGTTTTGAAAGGGCAGTCATTACCAATATCGCGATAAGCGTTGGGATTAAGGGAGCTCTCGGTAGAAAGTAGATCGATAAAATAACCGGTACTACCGCACCACCAACGTTTATGAAGATGACCTGCGTTGCAACCCTCGGTGGGTAGTAAAAAAACGGAAAGGGGAGCCGGCGTTCCTCGGCTATAACGACCTTTCGTTGTGATACAGGTATATTAATAAATCCCCCCACGATTGTGCCGAAGAAGATGGCAAATGTCTGCTCAGGGGTCAGGCCAAGCTTAGTAAAGGATATCGCTACCACATTAAAGAGGAAGAGGATAAACAAAAAGGAGAGAATCAGCGTAAGAACTAGTGGAACTAGTATGGATCGTGGCATTTTCCCTCCCGGACTTACTACTTTATATACCTGTGGCGCTATACTAGGCGGCAATACTCGGCTTAATAATCTCTTTTATTTTTTGTAGGTCCTGTTTAAAATCGCGTATCCTTTCCTCGCCGTCACCGATGGCGCGTGCCCTAAGTATAGCTGCTGGGTGATAGGTAGGTAAAATGGTAATCCCATGCCAGTTATAGAACTCGCCGCGCTCCTGGGTAAGCTTAAAGTCTTTTCCCAAGAACCACTGGCTGGCTTTGGCTCCGAGCGCCACTATGAGCTTCGGTTTTACCATAGCTATCTCTCGCTCGAGAAATTCACGCTCGGTATTCATCTGCTTTACCGTAGGTGGCTTATTCACCTTTCTTCCTGGGGGACGCAGTGTAAAGGACCGGTATTTCACCACGTTCGTTATGTAGAAATCGCGCTCAACATTGAAGCCAAAGCCCTTAAGCGTTTCTTCGAGGAGTCGTCCGGCTGAGCCGACAAAGGGCTTCTGCTGCCTCTCCTCCTGCTCACCAGGCCCTTCACCTACAAGCATAGCGAGAGCATCCGTATTTCCGCGTGGAAACACGGGGATATCGCCGACGCCGGGAAGTGCCCTACACCGGTCACAGCCTGCAATATCCTCATTTATCTCTCTTAGTACTTGAGATTTATCGATCTTAGCCATAACAATTAAATACCGCAATACGACCATGCGCAAACAGTGAACGGTAATTTTACGTAACGATCCGGGCAGTTTTTGCGATTTAGCGAAAGGGTATAAAGATTTAGCAACCCTGGATATTGCAGTGGGTTCCGGCCTAATTGCCCAATTTATCGGGTGGCGAGGGGTTCCATACATTTAGTTTTAGGAGGCGAACTATGAAGATAGCTATGGTTGCGGGGCCTTGGCTCCCCGTCCCGCCTACTGGTTATGGTGGAGCTGAGCTTGTGGTAAGCCAGTTGGCTGATGGGTTAGTAGAAAGAGGACACGAGGTGCTGCTTTTTGCAGCTGGTGATTCTCGTACCAAGGCACAGCTCATACCGATAGCCCCAAAGCACATAGGTCAGGATTGGCCAGGCTATGGCAGGCCATTGCAGAGTGCATTTTCAGAGTATTCGTTTGTTAGGTCATTCTTGGAGAAGGTCGATATCATCCATGACCATACAATGCATCACAACACCTGGCTTCCTGTAAAGACCATTTATACGCTCCATGGTCCTGCGGAGTGGGGCGCCGAATTAGCCCGCAGGATGAGCACATTTGGCCAGCCGAACTATTTTGTACCGATCAGCAACACGCAGCGCCGTCTCTATGGCGAGGAAGGAATAAATTTCATTCAAACTGTTTATAACGGAATCGATGTTGAGGACGTACCATTTTCCGATAAAAAGGAGGGTTACCTCTTCTTTATCGGCAGGGCTAGCTGGGAGAAGGGCCTTGATCTGGCGGTAAGGATTGCCATTAAGACAAAGCGCAAGCTAAAAATGGCAATAAAGATGACCGAAGCCCACGAGAAAGAGTATTTTAGGAAGACGGTTAAGCCACTTCTTCCGCAGGGCGACATTGAGATAATGGGTGACGTAACGATGGAGCAAAAATTTGACTTATATAAAAACGCCTATGCAACTCTCTTTACGAGCCAGTGGGAAGAGCCTTTCGGCCTGGTTATGATCGAATCGATGGCGACCGGCACCCCGGTTATTGCGCTAAAAAGAGGTGCAGCGGTTGAAGTTATAAAGGATGGAGTAAACGGTTTCTTAGGCGATTCGTTAGACGACCTGGTTGATGCGGTTGGCAGGATTCCGGAGATCAACGCGAGCGCATGTCGTCAGTACGTAGAGGAAAACTTTTCGGTTGATAGGATGGTCGAGGGCTACGAGGAGGCCTATAAAACCGTGCTTTATGGTGCTGTAAAGGCGGTTATTGCACGGGACGTGATGACAACAGAGGTGATTACAGTAACCCCGCAAACATCGAGAGATGAACTAATACGGGTGCTTGCCAGGCACGACATCAGCGGTGTGCCGGTAATATCCGATGGAAAGCTCGTCGGTATCGTCACCGAAGATGATATCCTGGCTAAGGCAGGCGATACGGTAAATGAGTTGATGTCAAAGAACGTTATAACCGTGAACGAAAAAGACCCGGTTCACCGGGTGGCCTCAATCCTTATCCGAAACAGAGTTAAACGCGTTCCAGTTATGAGCGATAGTCAACTCATCGGTATTATCAGCAGGCATGATCTCGTCCATGCGCTCGCCATCGAAAAGCCGATGGCGACCGCGATGTAATAGCGCTCTGCAGTCATTGAGTAAAGGGCCATAAACATGGAATGCCAACGAGGTCACCATCATCGGGCCCTTACGAGGAACAGAATCCAACAGGTAAATAGTTTAAAGCCATCAGTTACCGACTGATGGCTTTTATTTAGAGGTGATGTCCCACCAGACCACTCGTCCCTATGTCCCCTGAAGCGCTTATTACAATAAGCAGCTGAACATGTAACCCTCACCGGATTTTACTGGTATAATTAGTGAGCGATACATAAAATATTGAGCACTGCTTGTTTTGTAGTGCCTTGGCTAGCTAAAGGTGGAGAGATGCCAGAGGAAAAGAAGCGTTCCCGTCTGGGGGTAATGGGCGGCACATTCAATCCTATCCACTATGGTCACCTGGTGACTGCAGAGGAGGCGCTTTACCAGTTCAATCTAGATAAAGTCATTTTTATGCCAGCTGGGGTTCCACCCCATAAAATCAATAAAGAAATTCTTCCATCTGAGGAGAGGTATCTGTTAACCGTAATTGCAACCGCATCCAATCCGGATTTTGTTGTATCCAGACTCGAGATCGAGCGTAAAGGGCCCTCATACACCATAGATACATTGCTCGAACTGCATAGGATATACGGACCGGAAGTCGGTCTTTTCTTCATAACGGGAGCTGATGCCGTCTGGGAGATTCTCACCTGGAAGAGCGCGGAAAAACTCGTAGAGCTGACCGAATTTATCGCCGCAACGCGCCCTGGCTATAGCCTGGAAAAGTTTAAGAAGTTGCATGTTCTCCCTGAAGATAAAGAGAGGGTAAAGGGAAAGCCTCGGGTATCGATAATGGAAATACCCGCACTTGCTATATCATCAACCGATATAAGAGAACGAGTAAGGGGAAATAGGCCTATACGATACCTGGTGCCAGAGGGAGTAGCAAGCTATATCCAAAAATCCGGATTCTGGAAGGGTTAAATCGGCCGTGAGTTACAATACCGAATCCATCAAGGAAAAATTAAAGAAAAGGCTGAAACCGCAGCATTATGAGCATAGCTTGAGGACAGCGGAAACCGCGGCACAGATGGCGCGCGCCTTCGGCATGGACGATGAGAAGGCCTACATTGCGGGATTGCTGCATGATTATGCAAAGTCGATGGACGGTGAGGAGCTTATTTCTCAGGCAGAGAAGCTGGGGATAAAGGTAGATCCAGTTGATATCGCGTTTCCGTATCTTCTACATGCCCAAGTTGGTGCCCGGCTTGTTGAATTGGAGCTTAACATAAAAAACAAGGAGATTATTGCTTCTATAGCGAATCATACAATAGGATCGCCTTCCATGAGCCAGTTTGATAAGATAATTTATGTAGCGGATATGATAGAGCCCGGAAGGTCATATCAGGGTCTTGGTGCGCTTAGGCGTATAGCATTTGATGACCTGGATGAAGTGTTTAGGGAGGCATATGCGCACTCTTTGATGTATATCATTGACTCTAGGAAGCTAATACACCCACTAACGGTTGACGTCTGGAATAGATTGGTGGTTTTACAGCAAAATGGATGATTTTTTTGAACCATTAGAAGAACAGAGGAGCCATTATGAGAGTTTATGAGCTGGCAAAACAGATGGGCATATCCAGCACTGAACTTATGGGTAGGCTTCAAGAATTAGGCGTTGAAGTAAAGAATCACTTTGAAACTGTTGATCCTGCGGTAGTAGAGAAGCTGGAGGCTGCCCAGACCGCCAGTTCGGCGCTGGGCGGGGAAGTTAAAAAGGAAGAACAGAATGAACCGCAAGAAGAACAGAGTGAACCATCGGAAGAGCAGAAGCCCGTATCACGGGCAGATCGCTTACGGCTTGAAAAGGATAAACAACGCCGTAAGCTAATCCTTATCTCCTCTATAGCTTCAGCTGTGGTGGTAGTGCTCATCGCGTCGATTCTACTAGGTGGATTTTTCTCGGGTAAACCAGGGTCAAAGAAACCCGGGGAAAATCCAGGTAAGGTAGCCAAGAAGACCGCACAAAAAAATGCAAGCGCCAAAAAACCGCCGTTTGTTATTAAACCGCGTATCAATGTACTCGTGATTGGAGTTGAAGAGAAAGATGGGTATAAAAGAGCAAGAGGCTTACTGCTGGCAAAGCTAGATTTTAAAAATCGCACTATACAAGCGGTTAACATACCTGAGACAACGTATGTGCACATTCCCGGTCTCCAGTTTGATCAGATCAGCGAATCGTTCACCATGGTGAACGGGCCAAACTCAACCAAGAAGGCGGTCGAGGGATTGCTTCAGGTGCCGATTGAAAACCATATCGTGATGCATTATGACGACTTTGAATACCTGGTTAATGAAAAGCGCTTTATTATCGCTTTTGATAAGGCCATAGAGACCGGCTTTTTCGCTGCTGAGAAGGAGGCCTACGGCAAGAAAATTGCGAGAATAAGTACCGACAGGGTGGATATAATCCCGCTGCCGGTAAAATTTGTCAGCATAAATGGGGAACCTTATTACGAGCCAAATGATGACGAAGTGAATGATCTACTTCAGGCATTATGGGGAATAAAAAGAGAAACGAATACCAAAACGATCAGGGTAATAATTTTGAATGGCTCTGGGCTGCCTGGGATAGGAAGGGATATATCGCAAAAACTTTCTCCAAAGGGGTTTATGGTCAGCGATATCAAGAATGCGGACAACTTTAATTATCAGCGCACGCAGATAATCGCGTATAAGGAAGGGTTTAGGGAGAAGGCGAAAGAAATAAAGCAGATCCTCGGAGTCGGGGACGTGTTAATTCAGGCGACTGCTCCAGACCTTGCTGAGATCGCCATAATTGTTGGCAAGGATTATAAAGTTGCCAAATAGAGGAGGATAAAAGCTGGATTCTAAGGAGATAGTTGAGCTAGCAGCTTCAGTCGCTGCCGATAAGCAGGCCAGCGATATAGTAATAATCGATATCAGCAATATATCGATTATTACAGATTACTTCTTAATCTGTAGCGGGCAGACGAGTCGCCAGGTTGAGACTATTGTGGAGAGCATTGAGGAAAGGTTGCGCGATCTTAAGGTGAGGAAGATTGGACTCGAGGGTGATAGGGATAAAACCTGGATTCTTCTCGATTTTGGTTCGGTTGTTATCCATGTCTTTACGCAAGAGCAGCGTGAGTACTACCAGCTTGAAAGGCTCTGGGCTGATGCTCCCCATCGTAAGTGGGAAGAGACTGGTTAGCAGGCATAGCCTTGTTTATTCCGTTGACTTTATCCCGCTGAATCTTTAATATATGTAAGGATGATTCATCGGTCTGGCCTCGATAAAGGATGATTGGCCGATGGTGAATAAAAGCGATGGGGCCATAGCTCAGCGGGAGAGCACTTGGCTGGCAGCCAAGGGGTCGAGGGTTCAAATCCCTCTGGCTCCACAGAAAAAAGCCACCTTTAGGTGGCTTTTTTCTCGAGAATCGAAAATAGAAAATAGAAAATCGATTGAATTATTGAGGGCAAGGAATGAAAGATGGGGGTTGTATTACCTCAAAGCATTTTCGATTCGGTCGATTCTCGATTATCGAGTTCCCCTCCTTTGATGGGAGGGGCTAGGGGAGGGTGAATACCCTCATCTTATACCCACCAACTGATAGCTGACGGCTGACAGCTGATGGCTATTTCAAAATCAATTGTGCTGTAAGAAAGTTAACAAGTGAACCAACGTCCCCTGATAGTTTTCACTCTATTCAAGCACTCATACCATTCTTTTTATCTGCAACTTCTTTTAAAATGAAGAATGTTATACATAAAGGACAATATTTTGACGATATTATTGCATAAAATATCCTAGCTTTTAGGAGGTTAAATGGCCGAGCGATACAACCATAAAGAAATCGAGAGTAAATGGCAAAAGAGATGGGAGGAGTGGGACATCTATCGCACGCATGAGGACCCATCAAAGCCCGAGAAGTACATATTGGAGATGTTCCCGTATCCATCGGGTGACCTTCATATGGGGCACGTCCGCAATTATTCGATAGGAGATGTTGTTGCCAGGCACAACAGGATGAACGGGTACAATATCCTCCATCCCATCGGGTATGATGCCTTCGGTCTTCCTGCTGAAAATGCGGCGATTGCAAGGGGCATCCATCCAAAAAAGTGGACGTTTAGCAATATCGATACTATGAGGTCCCAGCTGAGACAGCTCGGCCTGAGCTATGATTGGGATCGTGAGGTAGTAACGGCCAGCTCCGATTATTACAAATGGGGGCAGTGGCTGTTCTTAAAGTTCTATGAGCGCGGTCTTGCCTATCGTAAAAAGGCCAGCGTAAATTGGTGCCCGGGGTGCGAGACGGTCCTCGCCAACGAGCAGGTGGAAGCTGGTAGGTGCTGGCGCTGTGGTAGTATTTCGGAGATTAGGGAACTCGAGCAGTGGTTCTTCAAAATCACCGGTTACACTGAGAGGCTGTTGGACGATTTGAAGCTATTGGATGGCTGGCCGGAGCGTGTCCGCATAATGCAGCGCAACTGGATCGGCAAAAGCGAGGGCGCTCTGGTGGATTTCCAGGTTAGGGGCACGGATAAAAAGATCACTGTCTTTACCACCAGGCCCGATACGCTATT
>DASQQM010000037.1:0-3226 GCA_035643475.1 Anaerolineae bacterium
AGGTAGTATCTTTATTACTAGAAGAATAATCTACAAGGAGGAGCAGTTAGTGGCGAGTACTAAGATGCCCCCACGATCGGCATGGAGGGCTATGCTTGAAAGTGCATTCTATGCTAATTCTGTCAGAAAAACAACCATCCCTGAACTATATTCACTAGCGTTGCAACAGCCAGAGGTTATGATGACATCGCACCCCCTCCATAAGCCCGAGCAGTTTGGCCTTGCAAAGGACGCAAAAGTTCTTGTTTCAAATGACGGGGGCATTGTGGGGCGCACTGCGCGAGCAAGACGGCTCGTAAGGGAGATGGGAAGTGACAGGGGCGAGTATTTACGAATACTTAGTGAAGCTATATACCAGCTAAACAAGCGTGAGGCGCTGTGGCTCGAGGCGGTTGTCGGTCTTCACCCCGATTTTGTGGTGAAGGCCAACCTTCTTAGCCCTGTAACCGATGCGAAGAACATGTTTGATTGGGGGATTAACTTTGCACCCTGGATGCAGCCGTGGACAGATGCCTACAAGAACTCAACGCTGATAGACGAGCCCGATATATTGGTACTCGCTGATCCCGAGTGGCGAGATCCCCGGTTTCCAGATGGGCTTGTCATAATTGACGAGGAAGAAAACTGCACGGCACTACTTGGGTTACGCTACTTCGGTGAGAGGAAAAAGGGCACGTTAACCCTCGCATGGACTATCGGAACACGGCAAAATATGGTCGCATGCCACGGTGGAATTAAAACTGTTGGTGAAAATTCTCCGATCGCTGTTTTCGGGTTATCGGGCTCAGGAAAGTCATCACTCACCAATAGTCACGATCATGGGGGAACGTTACGGGAGGATGAAAAGGTTACGGTTATTCACGATGATGCATTCCTCATCGACCTCGATGCCGATACGTCAGTCGCTCTTGAGCCGAGCCTGTTCGACAAGACCGATGCCGTAAAGTTTAATGACCCAAGCATTAAGTTCTTCTACTCCGCACAGAATGTAGCTGTAACGGAGCTACAAGACAGCTCTCGATTGATTGTGGCTGAAGATATCAGAAATGAAAACGGGCGCTGCATTAAGTCGCGAGATATGTTTAATTATGCCGATTCCTGCAGAAGGCCTGGTAGCGTTATATGGCTGCAAAAGGACCCCTCACTACCCCCCGTTAGCAAAATCACAGACATAGACCTCGCTGTTGCGATGGGCGCATCACTCAGTACTATGAGAGCCAAAGGGGTTGAAAACGTCCCCACCGAAGAGCTTGAAAAGCTCGTCATAGAGCCTTTTGCCAACCCATTCAGGGTCCACCCGTTAATGACCGACTGCAAGCAGTTTAGGAAGCTTTTCAAGCTCGGGACCGAGTGTTACGTGATGAACACAAACGCCTTTGGGATACCGGGAAAATCAGTCGATATCCCATTGCAGCTATCCCTTTCCATCATTACCGCCATGGTGAGAGGAACGATAAGGTGGACGGAGTGGAACATGTTCCCCGGGCTCCTCATACCTGAAAATGGGATAGATCTATTTGGGGAAGATTATAATGATAAGTACAGGCCTACGAGCGAATTAGATTACCTCAAGTTCATGAGAAGGAGGATGCAGGATCGCATTACCTATCTCTCTAACAAGCGGGATATCGAGAACGATATGGAGAACGTATTTATTGACCCGCTTATTGCTGCACGAGTGGAGATTGATAAGATATTGAATCCGGTCTAGCAAAGCGTAGCTTTGCTAGAGAGTAGAAAGTGGATAGTAGAAAGTGGATTGAATTATTGTGGGAGATACGTGAAGGGTGAGGGTTTAAATTACCTTAAAGCACTTTCTACTCGGTCTACTCTCTAATTTCTACTTTCTGTTCCCCTCCCTTGACGGGAGGGGTTAAGGGAGGGTGAACACCCTCGTCTCACACCCACATGCTGAGAGCTGATAGCTAACAGCTTCTTGCCGATCAAAGCATGTGTGATTGAATCACGGGATAGCCTTACTGGCTTTCAGTACAATGCTTGTAGCCTTAGCTTTAGTATATTGCTACGGCGAGAAATATCCTGGTATTGTTTGGTCATGTCAGATCAAAAAATGGCTGATAGGCCCGTTGAGGGTAAGACATACTCCCTCTTTGGGGATGCTACCAGCACCACTCAGTATTATAGTCTGATCAAGAACCTGGCCGATGTATGCCTGAAGCGATACCCCGATACACACTGGTTGCTCGCCCATGTGCAAAAGGCCAGTGAGAAAAAACAGTTTCTAAGAGACATGTCACGAAAGCATAGCAGTTATTCACCCATCCCATTTATCGCACGCAATCTAAGAAATGCGCTCTCTCTATACACAGGAGGTGTTAAGGCCCACCTGCGGGATTCCTCCGCGTTTAAGCTTCTGGATAGCATATTGGCAACCACCGAAGAGCAGTACCACCTGTATATGCTTGAGATCGAGCTTGCAAACAGGGCTTTTATAGAAAGCTTTAAAGCGTGTGAAACCAAGCTCGCGTTCCTTCCTCACTGCCTGCATGATCTTGACAAGAACTGCCGGGCCAAGCCCGAACCAGGCGATATCGATTACGTTTGCAAGGGATGCTCACCGGAGTGTTTTATCAATCGCGTAAGCGCGCTGCTAAGAGCGCACGGTATCAAGCCGTATATTTGGAGGGATGCCGAACTCGAGGAGGTCTTTAATGACTTTAAGGCGCGGGGCGTAAGCATCGGCGTATTAGGAATCGCGTGCATACCCGAGCTGGTACACGGGATGAGGCTTTGCAGGCGATTTGACATCCCAGCGGTGGGGATTCCTTTGAATGCAAACAGGTGTGCGCGGTGGATGGGTAAATTTCACGATACCTCAGTCAACTTGGAAGAGGTTGAGAAATTGATCAGCTAGGCCTGGCAGGTGGCAACACTGTCCGTCTTAACTAGCCAGTGTGGTTACGCTATGAAACTCTCCATATTCCCTCTGGATTCTTCTTTGCCATATCAAGGAGGCTATGCAGTACATTTAGCATCTTTTCCGTTATGAGCTTTTCATAATCGCCCGCCTCGCCCACCGAGGTATTCTCTATAGCCTCTTGAAGCACCGCTATTGTTTCCTTGCCACTTTTACCTTGCAACTCTTTGAATTTAAAATACTTGTCGTAATCTATGCCAACCGTTTTGCCCACGACAATACCGGATATCCTCCCATCCGGTTCATTGATCATTATCCTCATCCTGGCCTCCATACACCTTTAGTCGG
>DASQQM010000038.1:0-4259 GCA_035643475.1 Anaerolineae bacterium
CTGCAGTATGCCACTGGCGTTGAACGGCTGGGAAGGTGTGGCAAGCGATGATCCGGAAGCCAGGAGACCTGCCTGGGATTGAAATATTAAGGCCACTCTCGAGGCTGGAGTGGTTACTAAGAGTCGTAGTGGCGTTAGTAATCCCGGCCAACGTGGCCGGGTTTTCTTTTCCTCTACCGCATCTACAGGTTAGCTGATTAAGGGAATATAAAGCGGGAGGAGAGGATAAACCTCCATACTACAAGTGATACCAGTAGAAGCTTAAAGGCCGGCGGTCTGTTTCGGAAATGCACGCTAGAGCATCTGAAGGCTGGTAACTGATGACTAATAGCTATCCTAAAGGAAGACCATGAAAAGATATCTGATTATTCTTGCGCTCACCGTGTCGGTAGTTTTAGCTACGCCTGCCCCCGCATATGCAATGCACATTTCCGAGGGGATACTTCCTCTTCCATGGGCCATCCTATGGTGCGGTATCGTCATCCCTTTTATCGCCAAGGGCATATCGGATATCAGGAGGCGAAGCAAATATATACCGGCCTTTATGCCGCTAAGCGGCATGGTTTCTGCGGGGGTGTTTATCATATCGGCGCTACCGATCCCCATTCCCGTAGCGGGAACGTGCTCTCATCCGGCTGGGACCGGTCTTGCAGCAATCCTCATAGGGCCCTTCGCAACGGTTGTCGCCGGGTCTGTATCGCTGCTCATACAGGCTCTGTTTCTTGCCCACGGTGGGATTACCACCTGGGGGGCGAATATCTTCTCGATGGGTGTGGTTGGCGCATTCTCCGGGTACTTTGTGTTTAGGGTGCTCGTAAAACTTAAGTTTCCACTGGCGCTGGCCGCGTTTATGGCCGGGCTTGTATCCGACTGGGCGACATATATGGCGACTGCATTTGAGCTTGCGCTCGGTCTTAATAATGGTGAGCCATTCTTTAAGCTATTTAAGGCGATATCAATCGCATTTATTCCCACACAACTTCCCATTGGGATACTAGAGGGGTTTGCCGCGGCGGGGTTTTTTGTCTTTGTTCTAAAGCGAAGGCCAGACATACTGGTGAAATTGGGGATAATTCAGGGAGGGCCGCATGTGCCTGGTAGTGCGGTTTATGAAGAAGCCGTCTTCTAGGGGCAGCAGGAGTGTCATGATTATTAAATCACTTGTTCTCTTACTTACCATCCACTTAACAACAGCACCAGTTGTGTTAGGGAACGACTGGTCAGGCGTGGATAAGTCTGTCATTGAGCGGTACGCTACAAAGGCAGGTCGCTCCGCATGGGCACCCTTTATCAATACCGACCAAGGGGACCTCCTCTTATTCGTGTTCTTGCTAGCCGGTATTGTGGGGGGCTTTATCATCGGGTATTACTGGCGGGTTCTTTTTAAGGATACAAGCTGGACGGGGCGGGAGCGCGATTCTCACAAGGAGGACTAAGTGTATCCTAAAGCAGAGGCAGTATTGCCACAGCGGGAAAGCGGAACAGATGAGAAGCGATAGCATTGAATTATTTTCCGATTATTTCGCGCAGGCGACGAATGCTCTTACGCATGTTGATGCTCGGGTAAAGTTGGTTTTTATGCTCGCTGTGCTTTCCGTTGTTCTTATTGGTAATAGTATTGGTATATCGCTTCTTGTGGCGGTTATGTGCATATCAGTCCTTCTTCTAATAAAGATTCCCTTTAAGATGGTTTTGGTGCGGCTTGTTGGCCCGCTCATAATGGCGGGCGTTATCCTTTTGTTGCAGGGCTTCCTTTCCGGTGATACGCCGCTTCATACATTAAGTTATGCAGGGCTCACCGTATCTATATATAAAGAAGGGATTAGTAAGGGAACGGTAATAGCCGGCCGCGTCATTGCCGGTACCTCACTGGTACTTCTCTTGAGCATGACAACCCCAGTGAACAAGCTACTGGGGGCCTTAAAATACTTTAAAGTACCCAGCGGATGGCTAGAGGTAACAATATTTGCCTACAGGTATATTTTCGTATTTATTGAAGAAGCCCAAGGTATAATGGACGCGCAGAGATTACGGCTTGGCTATAGGGGAATAGGGATTGGGCTACGATCCTGGGGTATCCTAGCGGGATCTTTATTTACCAGGGTATACGACCAAGCGAACGCGACACATACCGCGATGACTCTGCGGGGCTACAATGGCATGCTCTATATTAAAGATCCAGATCGCCTGACGCCGCGCGATGTAGGCGCCGGGCTCCTGATGGCACTAATTTTTTCGCTCCTGTTGCTGGCGACTATTTTCTGGGGGTAGCCAATTGTCGTTACTACAGATAGACAACCTTTCATACCAGTATCAAGATGGAACAAAGGCCCTTGATGAGATAACCATGAGTATAGGAGAGGGTGAGTTTATCGGTCTTCTCGCATCGAACGGTGGGGGAAAAACGACCCTTCTAAGATCGATAGTGGGGCTTCTAAAAACTAGTCCGGGATCGATTCTCATTCATAAAAAAACATTACATAAGATGAGCCGAGCCGAGCTCTCCAGTAAGGTTGGGCTCGTCTTTCAAAATCCCAGTGACCAGCTGTTTGCATCGACGGTAGAAGAGGATGTTGAATTTGGACCGAAAAATCTGGGCTTAAGTGATGGTGAAATAGAAGAGAGGGTTAAAGGTTCACTAGAACTGGTTGATCTGCTACACTACGCTAAGAAGCCGATTCATCACTTAAGCTTCGGGCAGCAGAAAAGGGCATGCATTGCAGGCGTGCTGGCGATGAGGCCGGAGATATTATTACTTGATGAGCCTACCGCTGGGCTTGACCCAAAGAGTGAATCTAGGCTGCTGCACGTTCTGGGAAGGTTAAACAAAGAGGCGGGCGTTACAATAATAATAGCGACGCATATGGTCGATCTTATGCCCTTATTCGTCGATCGGATATACGTGCTGAAGGAAGGCAAGCTTGCGATTGAGGGGACTCCAGGGGCGGTATTTTCCAGTACGCAGGTTATGGAAGGGGTGGATTTACGGCTCCCTTACATAACTCACCTGGTTGAAGAACTTAAGCACAAGGACCACCTGCCTTTCGATGGGTTGCCGCTTACTATTAAGGATGCAAGGAGCAAGCTGGTATCGCTCATATCGGAGAACATGTTTACCGTTGAGAAACATATCTGATTAGAGTAAGCCGGCTTCGTCTAACCGACGGTAAGTGGCTTAAATTATGATAATTTTCCATCAACTACTGGTATAAACGAGCGCAATAGGGTAATTTATATGACAAGAGAGGTAAGGCTACGTTAGTGAGGAGGGTGTCCTTTGAGGCAAGAAAAAGCAAGTTACCAAAGATGGTTGAGTATCTTAGTGCTCATGCTCCTGGTAGCAATTACAAGCTTTATGGTTGTAGGTTGCTCAGGGGGAGGCGCCGAGGAGGAGAAAGGGAATGCGGCGACCGAGAAGGCCAAATCTGCGGGCGAAGAGAGTGGGAAAGAGGTAAATAGTCCTAGCTTGCTATATACCAATAACTGTGGTCCCTGCCATGGACACGATGGAAGCGGCGTAGTTGGTCCTGCCATAAAAGGAACTTCTCTTACTGTTGCTCAGATCGAAGAGAAGATAAGTAATGGCGGAGCGAAGATAAATACTGGCGGAACGACCATGCCAGCGTTTAAGGACAGCGAACTTTCGGACAAGCAGATCAAGATAATCGCGAATTATGTGAAAAATGAGTTGAAGTAAACGCAGAGCACTGGAAAATCTGCATAATTAAGGGAATAGCATGGCCTTAATGGACGGGTATATGCTTAGGGTCCCTCATCATCTGGATTTATGCTATTGCAATTTTGATTAGAAATAGATCGGTAGTAATAGAGAGTCGAGGTCTTTCTCGACTCTCTTCGTATCGTTCCTCGGGTGCCAGAATTACCCAGTTAAAAATCCTCGAATTTTATAACAAGCAAGCTCACCCTTAAGGATGGTATAGTAGTCAATTATGTTACACGTAACCTGAAAAAGGGAAAAATTCGGTCAGAGACCAGTCATTTACGAATGGAAAATTCATGTATCTAGTAGACGCATCGGTCATCTTAAAATGGTTCCTTCCAGATGAAGAATATGCTGAAAAGGCAGATAAGCTTTACGGATCCATGCGGTCAGGGGAGGTTAAGCTTGGGACTGATTGCTCGGCAATACATGAGGTTGCAAATGTGTTGCATGGTAAAGGCAACTTAGCTGCTCAAGTGATTACCAAATCTATTGCTAGGGTCTTTAGCGATGGCCTATTGCTGATCGTAAGCGAACA
>DASQQM010000039.1:0-3148 GCA_035643475.1 Anaerolineae bacterium
TTCATCGGGCGATCTCTGGTTACTGATCTTCAGTCCCCAGTCCTCAGTCCCCGGTCAGTGAGGGTAAGAGACGAGGGATTGAGATTGCCACGTCGCTATCGCTCCTCGCAATGACAGGTAGTAGCTGTCAGCTCTCAACTATCAGCCAGTAGTTAGTAGCCAAGAAAGAGTGTAGCTGATTTAAGTATTGAATCAGCACTGGACAACTCTTCCTATACCTTCTACCCATTCATTGGCTAGTGGCTCATTACCCACATCTCTTGCTCCCACTTGGCAAATGGCAATACCCACATCTCTTACCCACATTAACTGGTAACTGCAGCACTGCTAGAGTCCGCCCGATGAACCGGGCAACTACAGGCTATATGGCACTGGGTAACTATTCCCACGTCTCTTACCCACATCCCTGGACCCTGGTCCCCGGACCCTGTGAACCCTGGCCACCTGGTAACCCTACCCACACCTCCTGCCCTCACTTCCAACTCACCCATTCACCGATTCACCTATTCACCGATCTTTACTGCATAGGTCTACCTAAAATAGTCGACCGCAAAGATGATTATCCTTCCCAAAAGCACCGTTATCGCGGAGGCGACAAATACTAGCCAGGATACCTGGTTTATATTCTTATATGTTAGGGCTCCCTTTCCATTCCCGAGAAACCCGCTCTTCCTTGGAATTCCAGCGTAATAATTTGTCCCACCGAGCTTAATTCCAACGGCTCCTGCAACCGCGGCCTCTGGGAACCCGCTGTTTACGCTCGCATGATTCCGCCCATCCCGTACGGCTACCTTAATCGCCTTTATTGCATCGTGCCTGCACAGGAATGCGGCAACCATCAATACCATCACCGACAGCCGGGCGGGGATATAATTCACTACATCATCGAACCTCGCAGCGGCCCACCCGAAGTCTTCGTATCGCTCATTCTTATAGCCGATCATCGAGTCCAGCGTATTTACCGCCTTATATGCCATTGCGAGCGGCGCCCCACCTATCATCGCATATATGAGTGGCGCTATTATTCCATCTACCGCATTCTCAGAGACTGATTCTATCGTGGCCCTCACTACATCCCTTCGCTTCATCTGTTCAGTATCTCTGCCCACTATGCCTGATACTCGTATCCTCGCCTCTGCTAGATTACCCTTTTCGATGGAGTTCGCCACGTCCCTTGCGCTGTCCAGGAGCCCGCGCGTTGCTATCGTTGTTGATATGAGCAAAATTGACACTACAAAACCGAGCTTTTCGTTGAGTGAGGATGCCAGCTGGATAATTCCCCATGTAATAGCAGCCGATAGCCCTACCACCAGAGCAACAGTAACAGCTCCAGCGATCCTCTTTTTCATCTTGTCCATATCCCGCGAGAATGCCAAGTTTTCCAGGTACGTTATCAAGCGTCCGATTAAAATCACCGGATGCGGTATCCACTTCGGGTCACCGAAGGCAAGATCGACAACGTATGCTATCGCCACCTGAGGCCATACCATATTAAACCCCCAATAAGCCAAGCACGGAATCGATATCAAGGTTAGATGAGACTGTCTTTGCCAGCAGGTCAAGCTGTGCCTGCCGGTAGACGTCATAATCTAGCCCAAGACTATCTCTTGCCAAACCCTTCCTACTTTTCAAGAAATCGAGTAGGGATTTTCTCAAAAGCCCGTTATCAAATAAGCCGTGGATATACGTTCCAAGGACCATACCATCACCTGATATACAGCCATCGCTGATATCTTCAGCCATAAGGCCTCTCTTTACTATCCTAAAAGCCTCAGAAGTTCCTTCTTGCCGCTGGGTATCCCCCATATGAATCTCATACCCAGCGATGTCGCTTCCAACTATAGGCTTCAATATAGCCCCTCCTGCAACAACCTTAGCCTTAACCTGCATCGTTACTTTCGATCGCGACAAGCTTGTCGTGCAATTGAGAAGACCGATCCCTTCAATAACCGGCCTATCAGATTCTACCCCATACTCATCCTTTATAGCCATACCGAGCATCTGGTACCCACCACATATGCCAATCACCGGGGTACCCTTCCTGTGGATTTCCTTTATCTCATCTGCCATCCCTTTTTCATGCAGCACTTCCATGTCGCTCATAGTGTTCTTTGTTCCGGGTATAATAATCAGGTCGGTGTTGCCGATCGGCTCCCCTGGCATGACGTAGCGCAGGTTGACCCCCGACTCATGCGAGAATGTGTCGATATCAGTAAAGTTAGCTATATGCGGAAGCCTGATTACAGCTATATCTACTGCATTGCCATTTGCTGCAGCGCGATGTGCACTATCAAGGGCGAGCGAGTCCTCGCTGTCTATCTTAAGGTCGCTCATATGCGGGATTATGCCAAGCACCCGGATCCCGGTTCTTTCCTCAAGGAAATCGATCCCCGGCCTGAGGAGGCTTACATCGCCCCGGAACTTGTTAATTACTATGCCCTTTACCCTCTCCCGCTCACTGGTATTGAGAAGCTCTAGGGTTCCTACGAGAGATGCAAAAACACCACCCCGGTCTATATCCCCGATGAGAATCACCGGTGCATCGGCCATCTTTGCGATTCTCATATTTGCAATATCTTCTTTCTTTAGGTTAATCTCCGCCGGGCTTCCCGCGCCCTCGATCACCACAATATCGTGTACTTTCCTTAACTTTTCGAGTGATTCCTCAATCGGTTTGAGAGGCCCCGTTTTTTCTACATGGTATTCAGTGGCCGATAGATTTTTGTAAATCTTTCCCTTTACGATTACCTGAGCCCTCTGATTGTCGGTAGGCTTAAGGAGAATCGGGTTCATATCGACACTCGGCTTGATCCGTGCAGCCATCGCCTGTAGTGCCTGTGCCCTGCCGATTTCGCACCCGTCTTCGGTGGGGTATGAGTTGAGCGCCATATTCTGGCTCTTAAAAGGGGCCACCTTAAACCCTTTATCCGCTAATATGCGACACAAGGCGGCAACCATGAGGCTCTTTCCTGCATCCGATGAGGTGCCCTGAAACATTATTGTTCGTGCTTTCATGCGCCTACCCCACTCTCAATCAACTGCCCAGACTGCACCGGCCACATCAGCCCTTAACGCCTTTATATCAACGGGAATTCCTGCTACCGTCAGTATTACCCTATCAGCTACTTCAGCCATGCGCTGGTTAACT
>DASQQM010000040.1:0-3574 GCA_035643475.1 Anaerolineae bacterium
ATCTGTGACATGAGCGTCTTGGTCGCCGCAACGCCGATCTCGGGCCCGGCATGCGTGTAGATAGTGCCATCCGCCTCCCTAGTAATACTGCTTCCGACCACGTTGCTTATCGCCATCACCTTGGCCCCTCGTGCCTTGGCCTCCCGGAGGCTCGCAAGGGTGTCTGCTGTCTCACCCGACTGGGAGATGGCGACCACTAGGGTGTTCTCGTCGATTATCGGGTTGCGGTACCTGAACTCGGAGGCGACATCAACCTCGACCGGAACCCCGGCCCAGCTCTCCACCACATTCTTGCCCACCAGACCGGCATGGTACGACGTACCGCACGCCACAATAAAGATCTTGCTTACCGCCCTAACAGTATCGTCGGTAAGGTGAGAAGAGTTCTCAAGGACAACCTTTCCGTCCTGGAACCTGCTCCGTATGGTCTCACGTATCGCGATCGGTTGCTCATAGATCTCTTTGAGCATAAAATCCTCGTAGCCGCATTTCTCCGCAGCCTCATCATCCCAGTGAACGTCAAATATCTCTCGCTCAACCTCCAGATCGTCGATGGTAAGGATTCTAACGCCATCGCAGGTGACCTCAGCTAGCTCATTGTTATCCAGCAATAGAACGCTTCTCGTGCAGCCGAGAACCGCGGGGATATCCGAGGCGATAAAATTCTCTCCCTCACCAATGCCCAGTATCAATGGGCTATCCTTGCGCGCGGCAATAATCCTGTCGGGCTCATGCCGGCTGATAACCGCGACTGCAAAAGACCCTTTAACCTCATTTACAGCCGCCCTTACCGCCTCAAGAAGGTTACCATCATACTTCTCTTCTATGAGGTGGGCGATAACCTCAGTATCGGTCTCGGATCTGAAAATGTGGCCCCTCAACTGAAGCTCTTCCCGCAGCGCCAGGAAATTTTCGATGATGCCGTTATGGACTACTGCTATATTTCCTAGGCAATCGATATGCGGGTGGGCATTCTCTTCAGATGGCTTACCATGGGTCGCCCAGCGGGTGTGACCGATGCCCACCAACCCGGTTGGGGCGCTCCCATCGAGGGCATATTCTAACTCTTTTAATTTGCCGAGCCTTCGTATAATACTTATTTCACCATTTAAAACGGCTATCCCCGCAGAATCGTAACCTCTATACTCTAAGCGCTTTAAACCATTAACCAGTATGGGTACTGTGTCCCTCTGGCCGATGTAACCGACAATTCCGCACATATTTTCTCCCTTCTACATCGCCAACATGACAACAGAAAATAGGCTTATCTAGTGCTAACTGGGGGATTATTATGGGGCTCCGGTGCGGGGATGCAAAAAATAAACATACCGGTTCCTCAACCACCTGATACTCCTTTGTCCCAGTAGTCACCCACCGGTTTTGTAAGTATCATAACGACCGTGGTCGGCCGAGAGGCATCCGCCGAACGCTTTTAAAGCTCCTCGATTAACCTCTCCCTCGTCAACTGGCCTACAACTAAGGCCAGTTCTGGCGCTCTCTATCCCCTACATAAACCACGCTACTGCACTATCTTTACAACAGGATTTCCATCCTGCCTTACTATACGGATTCCTTCTGTTTAACTCCCCCTTGTTCCTACTAGAGACTATTATACTGTAAACCCAGCACCCACCGCCAGCTGTACTTAAGAACAGCTCATGATCGCCCGATTTATTGGGCAACTACGTGTTGCGTAGTGCCAGAGTCCGCCCGATAAATCGGGCAACTACTCTATCCCAATTCCCGTCTTATCACATCGGCAATGCTGTGGGCGATGAAGCTCGCGCTGTCTCCACTGTCACTCTCAACCATAACCCGGATTAAAGGTTCGGTTCCAGATGGCCTTACCAGAATCCTCCCCCTGCTCCCGATCTCCTTCTCGGCCCTCGCAATGCTCTCCTTAATTGATGGAATCTCCTGCCACCCATTTATCCCTTTTACATTAACGTTAACCAAAATCTGGGGCAATTTATCCATAATTTTCTTTAGTTCAGAGAGCCTGCTTCCGGTTTGCATCATAACAGATGCCAGCTGAAGTGCGGTTATGATTCCATCGCCGGTCGTATTGTGCTCTAAAAATATAATGTGCCCCGATTGCTCGCCACCGATGGTTACATCCCTCTTGAGCATCTCCTCCAGAACGTAGCGATCGCCGACTTTAGTCTTAACTATGTCAATACCATATTCTCTCATTGCCAGGTCAAAGCCCAAGTTGGCCATAACAGTAGTAATAAGCGAATTCTTGGGAAGCCTGCCCCGATTTTTAAGGTGAAGAGCGCATATCGCCAGCATGAAATCGCCATCGACAACCTCACCGGTCTCGTCAACCGCGATAACCCGGTCCGCGTCACCATCGTGGGCAAAACCAATATCTACATCATGCGATATGACAATCTCCTGTATGTAGTCGATGTGAGTCGAGCCACAGCCGAGGTTTATATTGGTCCCATTGGGGCTGGTGTTTACTGCCATAACCTCGGCTCCGAGCTGGCGAAATACCACAGGTGATACCTGGTACGCCGCACCATGCCCACAATCAATCGCCACTCTGAGGCCCTCAAGATTGCCCTCAATGGTGTTAACGACGTGATCTATGTAAAGATCGGTCGCTCCCTTGCTCGATCTCACCGTACCGATACTCGATCCAGTTGGCAAGTCCTTATGTGCCTCCATTGCCGCCTCTATTTCATCTTCGACGCTGTCGGCCAGCTTGAAGCCATCGGGTCCAAAGAATTTAATGCCATTGTACTCGGCAGGATTATGCGATGCTGAGATAACAACGCCACCATCAGCCTTAAGAGCCTTCGTAAGATAGGCAATCGCTGGTGTCGGGAGGACACTGACCTTGAGTGCCTGAGACCCGACCGAGCATATCCCGGCGGCCAGCGCCGCTTCGAGCATGTCCCCGGATATCCTCGTGTCCTTACCGATAACGAAGGCACCGCCTCTTCCCCTGCTGAGAACACTCGCACCGGCCTGTCCAAGCTTAAAGGCTAGCTCGGCGGTAAGATCAGCATTTGCGATTCCGCGGACTCCATCGGTCCCAAAAAGTCTCGTCAAGCTCCACCTCCAAATCGGTTAAAACCATTTCAAACGCGGTAGGTAAATTGTCACTACTCTTAAAATTGGAACGCTGGCGGCCTGCAAACGGTTACCAGATACTTTATCAAGCCCTAGAGGACGCGTAACAGACCTTGTTAATAGCCTCTCTAGTATATCATTTATGTTTCGTATGTAACAAAATTTTACTGGTTCGGGGAATACGCTAGCGGTTTACATGTACACCTTCTCAACGAAGGGAGATGTCATTGCTGCAAGCATCGCCTCGTAGCTAGGGATAAAGGCCATGCTGTCCCCAACCCTGTACGTAAGTTGGGAATCGGTCACGTCAACGACCAGATGATCACTGCTTCTTCTTAACAACTGCGCCCCTGCATCAAATGGCGCAAGATCGCCCCTGCATATATCTTGAACCCCAAGGGCAAGAATTGCCCTCTTCCTAATACCCCCAGCATATAATGGTGCTGGCTTTCCCTTTATCTCTAGTATCTCTGCTTCCAGCATTATCGCATCC
>DASQQM010000041.1:0-7040 GCA_035643475.1 Anaerolineae bacterium
AGTTTAATCCAACAGATAACTCCTCGGTAACGCGCTCCGTGACACCCTATAGCACATACCACTTCGTGGTGCGTTCTGGCGATAGGACCAAGGAAGTATACTGGGCAGATGAGCATTTATCTAAAGACCCTAAGGCAAAAGAATTGAGGGATTTAATCAAGCTCATTCGGGATATGGTAGAGAGCTCGGACGAATACCGCAGGTTGCCTGCTCCAAGAGGGGGCTATGCATAGTTTAGCCTCGGTTATTATGACTATAGTAAAGTTAATCTTTGAGCGAAAAGAAGGTAGTATATGAAAAAGCTTGCCTTAGCTGTGCTGGTAATCGTGGTTTTTGCAGTTGGATATATGTACAGGGGCTACTTTATGCCCATTCGAGATATCGATAGGTTTAGCCCCGAACAGATCGTCCGAGCGTATTATGAGAGATTAGCAGCGCATGATTTTATTAATGCCAATAGATGTCTTTCAGGGAATTACCTGCGAAAACGTTCACATTACGACGAAGTCCCACTCTGGCTGAGCGATATCGAGATTAGCAAAGGCATCGATACAAAAGATTCAGGAGTACTGAGCAATAACTACGATGAGCGCCAATTTGTCGCTGAATATAATGCAACGTTCTTACAGGCTGGCGGCTCAGCTGATGGCCATCAACTCCGCTTTGTCCACGTCGCTAAGAAAACGAAAGATTCACCCTGGCGTATTATCAGTATTGGGTCTGGTCCATAAAACTTCATCACCGAAATCTTTACAGGCGCACCTTTATTGGAAACTTCACGCCTAGGTAATCATATGCGATATAGGCGACTCCTGTATCTTCTGGCACGGTAAACGTGATCGTGCCGGTTTCAGTCGTATCAGCTGCGGATTTGCGTAACTCGAACACATCGCTATAATAGTCGACATCCGGATCGATCTTTTTCCCATTGGTAAGGTGTAGCTCAAACCCAAGTTTGTTCATACGCACTACTCTTGAGCCGACATTTTTAACCGTAACATCCACGGAGACGAAGCGCTTTCCTTCTGGCGGAGTCCAGGAATAATCCAACCCACTATCGTAAATCGCGTCTTCAAAGCGTAGATTTTTTGTAGATAACTGAATATTGCCAGAGGTTTTAATCGCACCGTTGGCATGAATTGGCTCTGAGGCATAGATAGCCCGGAATATCATAGCTGCTGCCTCTGCCTGGGTTGCATGTTTATCTGGTTTGAAAAGATCTCCTGGATAGCCATTAATAATGCCGTTTTGGTTGGCTATCCTTATGTTTTGCTCTGCCCAGTGATCAAATGCATCGTCAAAGAGCGTATAGTCTCCCCAGGATTTTCCTAATTTATACGCTCTTACCAGAACGCTTGCTATCTCGCCACGCGTGATTATGTTATCTGGCCTAAAGGTACCATCCACATAGCCGGTCATCACGCCCGACCTGGATACTGCATTGATATACCCTCTTGCCTTGTGCCCTTTTACATCTCTATGCGTGCAAGTATCCTCAGTGCTGAGATCCAACGCCTTTGCAATTGTTACAGCAAATTCTGCCCTGGTGATCGGATTATTAGGTCTGAATGTTCCATCTGCATAGCCCGTCATCAATTTTTTTGATGCTAGTTCGTTTACTGGGGTAGAAAACCACCTATTTCCCGGAACATCGCTAAAGGCGAGAGCTGATCCGGCGCCTAGCATGAGCACAAAGCTTATAATTAATAGGACAACCGAAATGCTCATCGCTCTTTTCATTTTAATAGCCTCCTTCAGGTTATCATTTAAACTTCCGCCATGCTGAATGTCAGGCACTACCAAATACCTCCAGCTAGCGATTATGGAAAAAACGACATGTCCATTATCCTATAATTCTTCCCAGATGGCAAGAATTTACAATTTACTTTTAGGGTACTTGTGGTTGCCAGCATATAACTATAACCGTTGTCATAGTATGGGTAACTGGCCTTAATCTAATAGAACCGTCTCATGGCCACCTGATGTTGAGGACAGGACTACGTAATAAGATTATGCATTCTACCGATACCGATACCGCTACTGCGACCATTCCGACTCCCCGGCATTTAACGATGTGTCCACCGATGCCTGTTTCTACCCCTTGCGGTCTGCCTGGTTTCAAGAATATAGCAAATGGCTATCTGGATAGTATATTTAAGCCACATAGCAACTCGCAAGGGCAGAGTTTATCAAAGCGCCAATGCTGACTATTGGTTTAAGCTCATCGCCCGCACCCACATCTTTTATTTAGCTTAGTGCTCGACATGATCTCAGTTTCCCTCCCACCTTGCCCGTGCAGAATGCACGGTTAATAGGTAGGTTGTCAGATTTTGCGTGCAATGTTTTCTCTCGCTTATCCTGGCTTTAAATATTCCAATCCCCGTGCAATGCTATCCTTGCATTTACTTGGCGTTTAGTAATAATGAACTCTCTGTTGTAACTGAAGAGTTCATCTGTTCGATAAGATTTGGCAGGTCTCTGATCGTAGTTCAGTGATAATAAACACTGAATTCATAGTGGTGTAGGGGTTCACCGCTTATCCTTAAAAGGAGCGTTGATAGCAATAAGTGACAGCTAATAGTTCTTGCTGTAATGGGGTTATCTTGAGAGGACATAAAAATGTATAGGATTATGCTACGTACCGAGAGTATCCAAAGAAAACATGAAATTAAAAAGCGATGTGGGTATAATGATTATATTGCAAATAGCTGTATGAATGCGTCGGGGGTGATAACGATTGAACCGATAGGTTTCCGGAGATATATTAACGGAATTATTGCGTTTGCACTTCTGCTTATTATATTCTTGCGATTTTATCTCATATCAACTCTCGCCTTCTTTTTGGCACTCTTTATCTTCTCAGCTATAGTTGCCTACTCCCACCGGAAATAGTGATAAGGAACCGAGGAGGTACTTGACGCTACGGCAATAAACGCCCCATATGTAAATTCGGCAATACACAATTAGGGTCCATAATGGGCTTTTTGCATTCGAAAGCCTACTCCAATAATCCTGGAATAGGCTCAATGGTAATCTTACGGTTTTTAATTGAAATATCTTTAACGACTTCCTTTGTTGCTGGTATCAGGAATTCCTTGGTATCCTTTACTATATAGACATCGTTACTGCCAGTTCTCAGCACATCTTCGACGAATCCCAGAAACTCACCGGATGTGGTATACACCTCCATGCCGATAATATCATGCACCCAGAACTCGCCCTCCGGTAGCTCAGCTGCCTCTTCCTCAGGAACCATAAGGTTCCTGCCTGTGACCCTTTCAGCCTCGCTCCTACTATCTATCCCCTCAAATTTTAACAGTAATCCCTGTGGCGTCTGTCCTACCTTCTCGATTATTAAATACTCCAATCCTATAATTGGAGGGCTAGGATAAAGTTTTGCTCCTCGTTTAAAGCGCTCAGGGAAATCCGTTAGGCTTGATGCTTCGACCTCGCCACCTAATCCATGTGGCCGATGCACACGAGCAACGATTAAGTATTTTGGCCTCATCCAGCAGAACCCTCGAACTTTCCCTCTAGCCGATAATCTCGACGATTGCCCTCTTGCCTTCTTTGACGGCTGAGGCTTTAACTATAGTTCGTATTGCTTTCGCAATTCGACCCTGCTTTCCTATTACCTTGCCGATGTCGTCTGGAGCAACATGTAATTGCAGGATGACGGATTTCTCGCCCTCAACAACGGATACTCTCACTTCATCGGGCTCATCCACAACGGCTTTTGCCAACAGCTCTAACAGCTCTTTCACTAGGACACCTCCTGCGCGCAACTATCTTATCCAAGGACGCCGGCGATTTTAAGTAGCTTTTTAGCCTGATCGGTTGGCTGTGCACCTTTCTCCAACCACTCAGACGCCTTCTCGTTATCGATCTCGATAGTCGATGGGTCAGTCTGAGGATTGTAGCGACCTATAATCTCGATAAATCTACCGTCCCGTGGCGACCTTGAATCCGCTACTACAACTCTGTAATGAGGGTTCTTCTTTCCACCTACTCGAGATAGACGAATTTTTACAGACAAACTGTCACCTCCTCCGCTATTACCACAAATGAATATATATTTAAACCTAACAAAAATCAGTATGTTACGCTAACCTAAAAATGGGAAAGGCCCTTTCGGCATCTTCATCTTGCCCTGCATGTTGCCGAACTGTTTAAGCAGCTTCTTGGTCTGACTAAACTGCTTCAATAATTGGTTCACCTCGTGGGGATTCGTGCCGCTTCCCTTCGCAATCCGCTCGCGACGGCTGCCGCTTATAATATTAGGGTTACGACGCTCATCGGGGGTCATTGATTCTATTATTGCCCTAATTCTCGCCATATCCTTATCGCTAACCTGCATATCCTTGGGCAGCTTACCGAGGCCAGGTATCATCTTGATGAGCTGGTTTATCGGGCCCATTTTTTGCATCTGTTCCATCTGCTCGAGGAAATCTTCAAACGTGAACTCGGCCTTGCGAAGCTTCTCCTCCATCTCCCTAGCTTTTTTCTCATCGACAGAAGCTTGCGCCTTTTCGATAAGCGTAAGCACATCACCCATGCCAAGTATTCTCGATGCCATGCGGTCCGGATGGAACGGCTCAAGGCTATCCATCTTCTCGCCAATGCTAACTAGTTTTATTGGCCTACCTGTTACTGCCTTTATAGAGAGAGCAGCACCACCTCTCGCATCTCCATCCAGCTTTGTCATTATGACACCGTCAAAATCAAGCTTATCGCGGAATGTCTGCGCAACGTTTACTGCATCCTGACCGGTCATAGCATCAACAACTAGCAATATCTGGTGTGGCCTTACCTCTGATTTTATCTCTTCGAGTTCATGCATCATGTTATCGTCAATATGCAGGCGACCAGCTGTATCGACGATTACCACATCTGCCCCTTGCTGGTTTGCAGCTTTTATGCCCGCCTTAACTATCTGCAGTGGTGGGGTTTTAGGATCGTCGCTATAGAATTGAATATTATTCTCCTCGGCCAGCGTCTTTAACTGGTCGATGGCGGCCGGTCGGTACACATCCGCTCCGATAAGAAACGGTCTTCTGCCAGTTGATCTGAGATGGTGCGATAATTTTGCTGCAGTTGTCGTTTTACCTGAGCCTTGCAGGCCGACGAGCATAACAATCGTTGGCGGTCTTGGGGCGAAGCTGAGCTTGCTCTCGGTCGAGCCCATAAGCTCAGTAAGCTCCTCATTTACAATCTTAATTACCTGCTGCGCTGGTGTCAGGCTTTCAAGCACCTCAACACCGATGGCTCTTTCTTTAACCTTAGCGATGAAGTCCTTGACCACCTTGTAATTCACATCGGCTTCGAGCAGCGCGAGGCGGACCTCACGCATCGCCGCATCGACGTCTCGTTCGGTCAGCTTGCCATGTGACTTAAGCTTGCTGAATATATCTTGTAGCCTGCCAGACAGGTTATCGAACAATTTTCTCCCTACTTCGCATAAAAATAAAATTCAGCTGGGAACTATATTTCCCAGCCGTGTAAATATTATACCAGGTAATTGATACTGTCAAGCTGGACTACGCCGGTTAAGGTGAGCTCGATCGGCTGGTGGTTCTTAAAATTGCGACCTTGCCATCGTATTACTATGAAAATGCCTCACCAGCTATATCACTGCAAATTATATCAAGTCCTTGAGCGCGTCCGCCGCCCCATCGTAGCCCCGCTCGAGCGATCTCGCAAAGGCCTCTGCTGCACGTCGTCTATCGTTAAGCTGCATATACGAATACCCGATCCAGTAATGCGCATAGGCATTACCTGGATCAAGCTCGGCCGATACCGCGTGCTCCTCTATGGCTTCTCTAAACATCCCCTTCTCAAGATAGCATGAACCGAGGTTATAGTGGGCATTTGCATTAGCAGGGTCAACCTCGATTATTTCAGCGTAGTGGTTGGCTGCCTCGTCAACTTTTCCGCGTTCAAAGAATATTGAGGCTATGCCGAAATGCGCTCTTACCATATATGGATTGGTTTTGATTGCCTCGGTAAAATATTTTTCAGCCTTTTCAAAATCGTACCGCTCATAGTATATGCGGCCCATTAAAAACCATGCATCCGAGTTACCCCTGTTGATAAGTACCGCCTGTTTAAGATTTTTTAAAGCTTTGTTGAATTGCTTTAGGTTATAGTAAATCACACCAAGCGCATAATAATTGAGGGTATCTTCTGGATTTTCCTCCACATCCTTTTCAATTTCATCCCTTGCCATGGTAAAGTTACCCTGGGTAATATATCGCTGTGCCCTCATCTGACGGATGGTGGGGTTATATCTGCCTTTAGCTGTAGTGGTGTAAATAAATATACCCGCTGCTACAAACAGAGCAACTACCAGTATATCGCTTATTATTCTTAAGTAAGAGGGTATGGTAAATGAGAGGAGATCGGCCACAAGGCGGTACGATACAGTATATAGCATTAGTGAAAAGATCACTGAACCATAGATATACCTTTTGTCGCCCCATCTCCTATATCGTCTTATCAGTAAGTAGATAATTACGATAATGAGGGTGTTAAGCACCACAGCTGAAGCGAGCCTCATCTATTATCCTCCAAGTATTGTGCTAAGTGATTGCCAAGTTTAGGGCTATTTGTACATTATTCATCAACATGCCGCTAATCTTGTTATCGGGTTCAAAATCACAACCTTTAGGAGGATTTTCATGATGCACCGGTGTTGGGAATGGTTAGCCAGTGTTGCAGTGCTGCAGTGTGTGGGCATGAAGTGTGGGCTAAGTCTTGATGTGCCACAGTGCCAAGGTGCCAATGTCAGTGGGGGAAAGAAGTGTGGGAGTAGTTACTCAGTGCTGCAGTTACCAGTTAACGTGGGTAAGAGATGTAGGTACTGTCTTGGTTGTGCCAACGTGCCAACGTCGATAAGGGAGAGAAGTGTAGGAGTAGCCATTATCCAAGCGGAAGTAAAAGATGTGGGTAATGAGCCACTAGCCAATGAATTATACCTGTTATTGTAAGGAGCGAGCCTTAGCGAGCGACGTGACAACCTCAAATCCTCGTCTCTTACCCTC
>DASQQM010000042.1:0-6352 GCA_035643475.1 Anaerolineae bacterium
CGAAGGGCGCGTTGCAGGCGGCGCGGGTCGGACGCATTACCATGGATACCTTGGTTCTTATCGGCACCTGGTCGGCGTACTTCGTCGGTCTCTGGTCGCTTGCTTCGGGCCGTGGCCCGGCCTACTTCGATTCCGCTGCGATGATCATAGTGGTAGTTCTTTTTAGCCGCTGGCTGGAGGCGCTGGCACGGCAGAGGTCATCCGGGGCGCTATCATCCCTGGTTGGTGAGGATGCCTTAAGCGCCTGGGTAGTAATGCCCGATGGAAGCGTGGAGAGTAAGCCTGTAGAATCGGTAGCAGCCGGGGATCGGGTGATTACCCGCGCTGGTGAGCGGATTACCATCGATGGCGTCGTAAGGGAGGGCTATGCCGTGGTGGATCAGTCATCGCTCACTGGAGAGCCCTTGCCCGCAGAAAAACTCCCCGGTGATGAGGTATGGGCGGGAACTATCATGGTGTCCGGAAGCCTCACGATTGAAGTGGCGCGATCGGGTGAGGAGACCCTTCTTACCAGGATGGCTGTTCTAGTCGAGGACGCGGTGTTTGCAAAAACCAACCTGCAGCGCTGGGCGGACCTGGTGGCGAGCTTCTTTGGACCGGTTATCCTTGCAGTTGCTGCTGCAGCCGCCCTTATTGGTGCATTCTCAGGCCTGCCGCTTTCCGAACTTGGCAACCGAGCGGTGGCAGTACTGGTGGTGGCCTGTCCATGTGCGGTATCGCTCGCAACGCCGCTGGTAGCGGCAAATGCAATCAGCCACCTCACGTCGGCTGGGTTGGTACTTCGAAGCGCCAGCGTTCTCGAGCGCGCAGGTTCCACGGCGATTATAGGCATGGATAAGACCGGAACGCTCACTCAAGGCGAGGTGACCGTAGTTGATACCGTATTTGTTGCCAACCTTGCCAACATCTCGCCTGATCTCGCCGCACTTAACCCACTTGAGGTGGCTAGCGCTCTTGAGGCTGAAGCAACCCACCCGCTGGCAAAAGCGATCATTCGCTATGCTCATGAGCTGGGGGTTGATAGGCTGGTGGCGAGAGAGGTGCAATCTCTTCCAGGACTCGGGGTGATTGGGAAGATCGATCCGGGGTTTACTGCCATGGTCGGAAGTTCCCGGCTTATTGAAAAGGAAGGCATAGAGCTGCCAGGCTCCTTGCTGACACGGGCATCTGTAGAAGAAGAGAAAGGCCATACCGTGGCCTGGCTCGCGGTTAATGGTATAGTGATTGCACTGTTGATATTGGCAGATACAGTGCGACCAGAAGCAGCTAACGTCGTGAAGCGCCTCAAAGCTATGGATATGCAAACGGTTATGGTATCAGGTGATGCCCAGGGCCCCTGTCGCGCAGTAGCGAGCCAAATCGGGATTGATGACTTCTGGGCAGAGGTGCTCCCGCATGAGAAGGAGCAACGCATTCGCGAACTGCGCGACTCCCAGGGTCGAGTGGCTTTTGCTGGAGATGGCATAAACGATGCGGCGGCGCTGGCCTCCTCTGACCTTGCGATTGCCTTTGCGCCGGGGGTTCGGATGGCAGCTGAAGCGGCTGATATCATCGTTACCGATCAGGCCAAGAATCCTCTTAGTACGCTGCCGATCATTATCCAAGTTGCCCGCGCAGCGCGAACGATCATCACCCAGAACTTGGGGTGGGCGCTGATGTATAATATCGTAGCCCTGCCCCTTGCCATCTCGGGGTTGCTCTCTCCCGTCTGGGCGGCCATCGCCATGGCTGGATCATCCCTTGCTGTAGTTGTAAACTCCTTGCGGATAAGGCGGTATTCTGTTCAGAAGTAAGAAGCTAGATACACCGGAGTACTTAGTAGGCCTTACTTTTGCCTATGTCTCCCTTAGCCAGTAAGTATATGACTAGCAACGTGAGTAAGAGAATTGTGACGCCGATTAAGATAGGTATGATCCGCACCAACGGTAATTGAATAAAAGCTCTGAATATGGGCATATTAAGGGTATCCATGTGGGGGAATAAAGGGATAAGGATCCGGTGAGCTACCTTTGTTCTTTATCTGTTATGTGGAGGTGTATGGGTGAGCCAGAGTAAAACCAGAGATACGCTAGCCCAGATACGCACGCTACTCGCAGCGGAACGGACATTCTCTGCCTGGATACGGACTGGATTGGCAGGCGTCGGCGGGGGGCTAGTGATCGTAAAGCTTATCCCATTCCACAATGCTGTTTACCAGCAGGCTGCCAATATTGCTGGACAACTGCTTGTCATCTGGGGCGCCACTGTATTTGTCTTTGCCACCTGGGCTTACTGGCGGACCCACCGGGAGCTAAGATTAGAGGGCACTACAAGCACCTTACCATGGGCTATGGTAATAATTACGGCGATCCTGCTGGTCGTCGCGCTGCTGGTACTATGGATATTATTCGAAGCGGTGCCGTAAACCTATAAAACTAACATCGGTTAGCAGTGTCAACCCCACAGAACCTAGCATTCCCGTAGCCCACCCGCCATAAAGCCTCGTTTATTTGGGTATTATTATACGCGTTAAACCATCTAGTGATATACGGCTACTAGCCGTGCGGGCTTTATGGCGCCTTGTGACTGGATAACCTTAGCTGGAGAACTTTCTTGGGAGAAAAGGTAGCTCACACATCAAAGGGTGCAAATAGGTAGAGGACCATTGTATTCTTTATAATTGCCATCTGGTCCGCCCTATTCTTCGGTCATTACCGCAGCACGTTAAGCGGGGCCGAGTGGTCCATTTCTCCCTACATTTCCCAGCCAATACGGCAGAGGAGGCGGGTGGTCTCACCCTGATGGGTTATGAGGGGCGAGCTGTTGTAAATCTAGCCAGATATGAATGAAGTATTTATTGCTATGTTTATAGTAGGTAGCTTGGTGCTCGTGCTTGGGCTGTTCTCGGATTTGATAAAGCGCACTATCCTATCAGAACCGCTACTAAGCATGATATACGGCATACTCCTTAGCCCTCTTCTCTTAGGTTTCCTCAGGGGTAATGAAGAAGCGGTTTTTGAGCAGGCTTCCGCACTGACGCTTGCAGTCGGGCTGATAGATGTTGCGCTTCGGCTACCTAAGTTCTATATAGTGCACCAAGCTCGGCCTTTAATTGTTCTTTTAGGTTTGGTTATGCCGCTGATGTGGCTTGTTAGTGGGCTCCTTATCTTCTTTATCCTCGGGTTGCCCTTCTGGATGGCGCTTTTGATCGGAGCAATAATATCACCAACCGACCCCATCCTAGCAAGCTCGATTCTTACTGGCAAGATTGCAACCGACAATATTCCGAGCCGTATCCGGTATTTGCTCTCGGCTGAGTCGGGGGCAAACGACGGGCTGGCATATCCTTTCGTATTCCTTCCAATACTGGTGCTCACCCTGTCACGGCCTGAGATTCTGAGAGATTGGCTAGTAAGTATCGTCCTGTGGCAGGTTGGTGGAGCGATAATTGCCGGCGCCCTGGTCGGCTATGTATCAGGACGATTATTAAGTTGGGTGCGGGCAATGAAGGCAATCGGAATTCCTTCTTTTCTTGGTTATGCCCTCACGCTTTCTCTCGTGGCGTTAGGCTCAACTGAATTGATCGGCACTGATGGGATATTGGCGGTTTTTGCTACCGGCGTCGTTTTTAACATGACGATAACTGAGCGAGAGCGTACCCAGGCGGGGAATTTCCAGAGGGCAATTAATCGCTTCTTTATATTACCCATTTTTGCTCTATTTGGCTCTGCGCTACCCTGGTCTGAGTGGCTAAAGCTGGGATGGAAAGCAGTGGCTCTCGTTGTGGCAGTCCTCCTCTTACGCCGACTTCCAGCTGTTTTAGTCCTGAAACCCTTGATTAAGCCGATCAACGATTTTAAGGACGCCGCTTTTGCCGGCTGGTTTGGACCCATGGGCGTATCGGCCCTCTACTATGCTAACTTATCGTTGCGCTTGACCGGCATCCATGAGGTATGGGTGATCGCAAGTCTTATCATTTTTGCCTCAATTATCGCTCATGGAACTACCGCTACACCACTGGCAAGGCTGTATGCGCGTGTCAGAGGAGGCGGATAATGGATGGTAGTTTGGGTATCAAAAGGACATGGCCAATAAAAGAGAATCCGGTAAAAGCGCACTGGATAATTACCGCAACAGTATAAAGGAGACTCTTTTTAGCGAGAGAAGTGCCTACGGCTTCACTCTTGTAATATCCGGCTCCGTTTTGCTTGTGGTTAACAAGTACGGGGTCCCCGCAGCCGATCAGGTATTCATTTTTGCACTAGGAGCGCTCATAGCCTTTGCTATTCTCGTTTTTTTCTCCTTTGGGGGGTTTGGCAGGCCAATAGAGATGGAAGATGTAATGAGGCACGAATTACCCTGGGGGCTTATTCATTTCATATCGGTTCTGGGGGCGCTCGGCGCCGCGTATCTTACGCTTATCGTTAGCCCCCGGTCTATCGCCGCTGGGGTCGTCTCCGGCACCGCAACCCTCCTCTACAACCTGCTACTGGGCCTGGAGTATATTATCGCATCGGCAGGGCGGCCAGAAGAGGAGCAGGAGGGAGAAGAGGGACAGCCAGGCGGCAGGGTTATACCCTTTATCCGCAGAAGGTTACGCCGGTAAAAATGAGCGTTAGGCAAAACAAACCACATGTTACCAATTGGCTATTTACCAGCGTCCTCTCAAGTCAGCTCCCGCAGGATAGGCTACTGTTCATGACCTCAACCGCCCATCTCAATTACTATGTTATAGATCACTACTATCCATATCTTAAAATCGCTGGCATCAACGGGAATTGTAGTGCGAACCGGCCAACGGTTATTACCCTACTGTGCATGGGGCCTGTTATGGCAACTCAACACCCCGATTATCCTGCTGATATAACAGTAAAGGCAGCTGAAAATAACTAAGTATTAAGTGCATAGTCAATCTGGTTGATCGATCTATTAAATAAATTCTGCGTTTAGATGCTCCTGCGTTAAGGGTACTTGAAAGGCACTTTTGGCGAACATAGGGGGTTGCCTTATTGCAAAGGATAAAGAAGGTTATGCTTGTGACGCCGCCGTACCACTGCGGTATGGTCGAATCGGCTGGCGTGTGGATGCCGCTTGGCCTTGCTTACCTCGCGGGCTCTCTCAGGAGGGCCGGATTCGAAGTAGAAATCTACGATGCGATGTCGCTCTTTCAGGATGCGGATCAGATCCAGGCCCATATAAGTGATGTCCGGCCGGATGCGGTGGGTATTACCGCTTACACCGCAACCGTAAAGGCGGCGATCGAAGTTTTGAAATCCGCTAAAGAAGCGATGCCCAAAGTAATTACCATCATTGGTGGCGTCCACCCAACCCACATGGCGACCGAAGTTCTTGCCAACTCCGCTATCGATTACGTCGTTCGCGGAGAGGGTGAGGAGACACTGCCTGAACTGCTCGCCTGCCTCAATGCTGGCGATCACCCGGAAAAGGTTGCTGGTCTCTCCTTTGTGGATCGCAGTAATGAAGGCATCGTTGTCAACACGCCATGCCGTCCGCTTATACAAGATTTAGATAGCCTACGGATAGCATGGGACCTGATCGACTGGCCAACGTATCACTACCGGACCAAGCCGGGGTCGCGCCTTGCCATCGCCAGCTGGGCTCGTGGGTGTACCGAAGCGTGCACCTTCTGCTCCCAGCATAAAATGTGGCGCAGGACCTGGAGAGCCAGGAACCCCGAGGCCATAATTGCTGAGATGCGGATGCTAAAAGAGCGATATGGTATCGACACGCTTGAAGTGGCCGATGAGTATCCGACCTTGGATCGGCAGCGTTGGGAGTATATCCTCGACCGATTGATCGAAGAGAATTTGGGAATCGAGCTGCTCGTTGAAACCAGGGCTGATGATATTATCCGAGATGCGGATATCCTGGACAAATACCGGGCGGCCGGTATCCTCCATATGTACGTCGGCGTTGAGTCGGTACGACAGGATAGGCTCGATTTGATGAGAAAAAACCTGCGGGTTGAGGAATCTCGCCGGGCGATCGAACTCTTAAATGAGGTCGGTATCATCACCGAGACCTCGTTCTTGCTTGGCTTTCCAGACGACACTCCTGAGACGGTTAGGCAGACTCTTAAATTATCCTTCGAGTATGCGCCCGACCTTGCCTTCTTCCTTGCGGTTACCCCGTGGCCCTATTCCGATCTTTGCCCACAAGTTGCCGACAAGGTTGAGGTACTCGACTACAGCCAGTACAACCTCATCAACCCCATCATCAAACCGGATGCAATGAGTAGGCAAGAGCTCGCAGGCATGCTCAGTAATGCATTTATGAGGTTCTACATGGATAAGATGAAGAACCTCCACCTGCTCCCTCCCCACAAACGAGACTACATGATGCGGGTGGCAAA
>DASQQM010000043.1:0-2225 GCA_035643475.1 Anaerolineae bacterium
GTACCCCTTTTCCCGCAGCGCATCATATACGCGGTGACCGCTCTTAAGCGACACATCGCGCTCGAGTGAGCGGCCCCCCATGAGAACCGCTATCCTCTCTTCCACCGCCTTCTCCTCCGTTCCACGGTATAAAGATCCCTCAAAGGGATCGCTACACCTATTATGTAATCTTTCCATCCCATTCAAAAACGCGTCGCGTTGGTGAGATGGCTTTGCTAATGTTCACTTTATAGTTTTAATATCTCTAGCTCATGTATATGTGATAGCTGCTGCCTTGAACGCTTGCTACCGATCTACTGAACCGGGTGAGTACCCCCTTAAAAGCGATCTGTAGAGCGCGAGATGGCGCTTGGCCACAGCGCCCAGCCGCTTTATGCCCTCATAAATGGTATCAGGTGGGCAATAGGAGAAATTCAATCTCATGCTACTATTCTTCTCTATGCCTACATAGAAAGCCCGACCCGGCACATAGGCCACCTTTGCCTCCCTGATCGCTTCCGCAAGCATCTCCCCGGAATCCAAGCCGTCGGGGAGCGTTGCCCAGATAAAAAGGCCGCCATTTGGGTGTGTCCAGGTCGCCCCCTCCGGAAAAAATTCTTCCAGAGCCGAGAGCATAGCATCCCGGCGCTCCCGGTAAAGGTCAATCAAGACATCAATGTTTTTTCGCCAATCAAATACACTTAAGTATTCCTCGGTTACATGCTGCGCAAAGGAGCTTGAGCATAAATTTGCCGCCTGTTTGGTCAATATCAATTTCTCAAGGATAGCTCTTGGGGCAACTACCCAGCCCAGGCGCATTCCAGGTGCGAAAATCTTGGAAAAGGTCCCGAGATAGACGACGTTTTCATCCATCGAGCGAAGCGATGGCGTCTCAACACCGTCAAAGCGGATTCTACCATACGGGTCATCCTCGATGATTAAAAAGCCGTACTTTTTGGAGAGCTCGATCAGCTCTCCCCGCCGCTCCTCGATAAGGGTGATGCCGGCCGGGTTATGAAAATTGGGGACCGTATAGACGAACTTCGGCTGCACGCCAGCCTTACGCAACTCCTCTAATTTTTCCACTAGTCGATCGATTCTTAAGCCTTGATCGTCGACGGGAACCATTTCAACTTTCGGCTCGTAACTCGTAAAGGCCTGGAGCGCGCCAACGTAACTCGGCGCCTCGACGATGATGGTGTCACCCTTGCCGATAAATATCTTTGCGATAAACTCAAGCGCCTGCTGTGCGCCGTCGGTGATGATGATATCATCAACTCCGACCTCGGTATCGCCCTCAGCCATAATCTCAACGATGTGGCGCTTCAGCGCCACGTGGCCTTCGGTGGAGCCATACTGGAGAGCCGCTGGCCCTTCCCGCAACATGACACGCTGGGTCGCCTCGACGATTTGATTGATGGGGAAGACGCGGGTATCTGGCAGGCCGCCCCCAAAGGATATGACGTCTGGCCGTTCGCTAACGGCCAGCATCTCCCGAATCTCCGACGATTTCATATGGTTTACCCGGGGCGCATATAAGTTTAGCCACTGGTCAAACCTAAACTCCGTCATAGCCTTTCCTTCATCCGGCTGATTACCCTATAGTATAAAAAATCCTCCCGTCCCAACGGGACGAGAGGTGTTCATCTCCACTCGCGGTACCACCCATCTTCACAGGTACCTCGCGGTACCCGCCTTCTGGGGTCGTGTGACCCCGGCGATAACGGTGCCACCGGTTGGGCCTACTTACTTTAGCTCAACTGCTCAGGGATGGCTTTCCGCATTAAACCAGGTACCGGCTCCCAGCCACCCGGCTCTCTTTGACCTTGGTTTAACCGTACTCTTCCCATCTACGCATGGGTATTCATTGTATATTAAAGCAATATGATAGAGGAGCCAAGCAGCAAAGTCAAACCCGCACCAGCCCCCGTAAGCTGGGATGATTTAGCTGCATATAATATTTATCGGTCTTGACGCGCCTTAAGTGTAGCTTTTATGGAACTTACGCTATGATTATGTCGTCTAACGGGGTAAACTGGAGCCTCAACTAAGGAGTTGCACTTATGAGACGAGTAATCGTTTTAGTTGTACTGGTTGTTTTGCTGCTTGCCGGGTGCACTAAGGTTACAACTGAGCCTAGAAAGCCTGCCCAGGTTAAACAATTAAAGTTTACAACAATCTGGGTAACGAGGGAGGCACCTCCACATTACCAGTATTCAAAAGAGGTCATCCCATGTCTAGCATAA
>DASQQM010000044.1:0-7216 GCA_035643475.1 Anaerolineae bacterium
GGTGTGGGTAGAAGATGAGGGAGATCAGCCACTAGCCAAGTGGAAGTAAAAGATGTAGGTATGAGCCACTAGCCAATGAAGATACCTAATTCCCCTCCCTCGATGGGAGACTTCCATCCCCTCCCCCTCGATGGGGGAGGGTTAGGGTGGGGGTGAATACCCTCATACCCACATGCTGATGGCTGAGAGCTGACGGCTGACAGCTGATAGCTTTGTTGAGGCCGGGGACTGTTAGCTTATTTTGAGGAACGGTAAAGTGACACGGGTAAAAATATGCGGCATAACTAACAAGGAGGATGCATTTCTCGCGGCAGAGCTGGGGGCTAACGCACTTGGGTTTGTTTTTGCCGAAAGTCCGCGTAAGATTTCGCCCGATAACGCCGCGAAAATAATATCGCAGTTACCTCCCTTTGTCATGACAGTTGGCGTTTTCGTAAATCAACCAGCAAGGGATGTAAAGGCGATCGCGGAATACTGCCATCTTGATGCGTTACAGCTGCATGGGGATGAGACGCGTGCCTACTGCCGTCAATTTCGGCAAAAAGTGATTAAGGCTTTCAGAATGAGGAATTACACAGAGATAGAGGATTGGCTTTTCAAGGAAGATGAACACGAAGCCACCACCCCGCTAGATCCGGATAGAGGTGTGGCAGCGTACTTGGTCGATGCCTATGCCAGGGGTAAGTATGGGGGGACGGGCCTTCATTTAAACTGGGAATTGGTGCGGAATCTTGAATCGAGAAAACCGATTATTCTTGCCGGGGGATTAAATCACAAAAACGTTGCCCTCGCTGTAAAGGTCGTCAGGCCCTACGCGGTCGACGTGAGTAGCGGAATTGAGCTTAAGCCCGGCAAGAAGGATAAGTATAAGCTGCGGGAATTTATGAAGGTCATCAAGGAATGCGAAAAATAAGACAGCGGTATTTTAGCGGCATCCAGCCGACCGGGGAACTTCACATAGGTAATTATCTCGGGGCGATAAAGAGCTGGATCGAGCTCCAAGATGAATACGAGGGCATATTCGGCATAGTCGATTACCATGCAATAACCGAGCCCTATAACCCAGAAGATATGCCGAGGAGGGTCATGGATGCGGCCCTGGACTACCTGGCCGCAGGCCTCGACCCCAGCAAGAGCATACTGATGATACAGTCGCTAGTCCCAGAGCATACTGAGATGGCATGGCTTTTAAACACAATCACTCCTGTATCATGGGTCCAGAGGGTCCCGAGCTATAAAGAAAAAGCTAGGGGGCTTGGTGTAGGCGCAAATATGGGATTGCTAAGCTATCCGGTTTTAATGGCTGCCGATATAGTCCTTTATAAAAGCAGTATAGTTCCGGTTGGCGAGGATCAACTTCCCCACCTGGAGCTTGCCCGCGAGATAGTGAGGGTATTTAATGGAAGGTTCGGAGATACTTTCCCAGAGCCGCAAGCGTACCTGGGGCGCGGTGCGAGGATAATGTCTCTCACTGAGCCGACCAAGAAAATGAGCAAGAGTCTTGGCCCACAGAATTATATTGCGCTTGCAGATAAGCCGGATGAGATTCGCAGGAAGATATCGAGAGCAGTAACGGATATCGGTCCGGGCGGTGGAGAGATGAGCCCCGGCGTGGGAAACCTATTTGAGTTGATGAGCATTTTCTCATCAGAAGAGACCTACAACCACTTCAAGCAGCTCTATGATGAAAAGGCGATACGATACTCTGATATGAAACAGAAGCTTGCCGATGATCTCATAAGTGCCCTGGGTCCGTTACGGGAGAGGAGATTGGCCCTCTCGCTTAAACCGGAGTATGTGCGCGAGGTTCTCATCGAGGGCAGTCGCAAGGCCAGGGAAATTGCAAAGCCGACCCTATCCGAAGCCAAAGAAAAGATGGGGTTGGTGTATTTTTAGCAGACCGATGGGCAGCAGCAGCCAAAAGCTGTTAATATATAGCTACCAGCTTATTACTACCAGCCGAGTGCTGGCAAAGGAGTAAACAAGATGCAACGCGTTTTACCTGATGAACGAGGTCATTTCGGTGAATTCGGCGGAAAATTCGTGCCTGAGACCTTGATGAGTGCGCTCGCTGAACTTGAGGAAGCGTATACCAGGTACAAGGATGATGAGGAATTCAAGGCCGATCTCGATTTTTACCAGAGAGAATATATTAGCAGACCGACGAGGCTCTATTTCGCAGAACAGCTCACCAACCATTATGGGAAAGCCAAAATTTACTTGAAGCGCGAAGACCTCTGTCACACGGGGGCGCACAAGCTCAATAATACAGTTGGCCAGGCCCTCCTTGCCAAAAGAATGGGCAAGAAGAGGGTAATTGCAGAAACCGGTGCTGGCCAGCATGGGGTTGCGAGCGCCACTGCGGCGGCACTTTTTGGGCTTGAGTGCCAGGTGTACATGGGGGAGGAGGATATGGAGCGCCAGGCGTTGAACGTCTTCAGGATGAACCTCCTCGGTACAAAGGTAATTCCCGTGGTAAGCGGCACCAAGACCTTAAAGGATGCGATGAACGAGGCGATTCGCGACTGGGTGACAAATGTCGAGACGACCCATTATATGCTTGGCTCGGCTGCCGGTCCCCATCCGTACCCGATGATGGTGAGAGATTTTCAGAGCATCATCGGGTTTGAGACCCTAGAGCAAATTCAGGAAGCTGAGGGACGCATGCCCGATGTTATAATCGCATGCGTTGGCGGCGGAAGTAATGCCATCGGTATATTCCACCCGTTTATTGGTTCCAATACGAGACTTGTCGGCGTTGAAGCAGCGGGATTTGGCCTTGAGACCGGGCACCATGGGGCACCCCTTTCTAAAGGAGATAAAGGCGTACTCCATGGCTCACTTAGCTACCTTTTGCAGGATGAGTATGGACAGATACTGCCGGCGCACTCGATATCGGCCGGCCTTGATTACCCGGGTGTTGGACCTGAGCACAGTTATCTTAAGGAAAACGGCTTGGCTGAGTATACCGCAGTAACGGATGAAGAGGCGCTCGAAGCGTTTAAGCTCCTTGCTAGAACGGAAGGAATACTGCCGGCGCTCGAGAGTTCGCATGCCGTTGCGTACCTGGAGAAGCTTATGCCAGAACTATCGAAGGACGATATCGTGGTGGTAAACCTATCCGGTCGAGGAGACAAAGACGTCCAGGTAGCTGCAGATGCGCTGGGGGTGAAGTTATGGTCGTAACGAGACTAAGCCGGATTGATGCAGCTTTTGATCGGCTTAGAGAAGAAAAGAGAAGTGCCCTGATGCCGTACCTCATGGCGGGGTATCCAGATATTGAAACATCGCTTGAGCTACTGGTTGCAGTCGCCGGGGCGGGGGCAGATTTAATAGAGTTCGGCATCCCTTATTCAGACCCCCTGGCCGATGGGCCGACAATACAAGCAGCTGCGGAAGCGGCGCTGCAAAACAAGGTAAATACGGATACAGCTTTCGACCTGGCTAGCAGGGCAAGGGAGAAGACTGAAATACCGATCATACTGATGACCTATTATAACACCATATACAGGTATGGCCTGGATAAATTCGCGAGAAGAGCTGCGGAGTGCGGTGTAGATGGCGTCATAAGCCCTGACCTACCGCCAGAGGAGGCCGATCCCTGGAGGCAGGAGGCCACAAAGTATGGTGTTGCAACGGTTATGCTTGCGACACCAACTAGCACGGATGAGCGGCTTGAAAAGGTTGCGAGCGCATCGCAGGGTTTCGTTTACTGTGTCTCTTTAACCGGCGTAACCGGTGCGAGAGCTAACCTCCCCTCTAATTTGACCGATTTTATCAATAGGGTAAGAAAATGTACCAAAAAGCCACTGGCTGTCGGCTTTGGAATCTCCCTGCCTGAGCAGGCAAAACAGGTTTCAAGAGCAGCGGATGGTGTTATCATCGGCAGCGCTCTTGTAAACTTGATCGGTCAAAGCGGCGATAGGTCCATAGAGGCGGCAGCTGCTTATATATCCGATATACGAGTAGCGATGGACAGCTAGGGCATAAAACGATATACTTCTAGCAGTCAGAATTCACGTGATACCAACCCCATACGCACTAAATATGGAGCACTATGCCAATCGGTGAATGGTTTAAAAAGGAAAAGAAGAGGGACTCAATAGATCAGACGTTAACGAAGCGGACCGTCCCCGACGGTGTTTGGGAGAAATGCTCGGGATGTGATGAGCCCATATTTATCAAGGAACTCGAGCGAAACCTAATGGTCTGCTCGAAGTGTAATTATCATTTCCCACTCTCCGCCTACGAAAGAATCAACCACCTTACCGACCCCAATAGCTTTGATGAATTATGGGAAGACCTCAGCTCCGGAGACCCGCTCGGTTTTGTCGGCAGGAGGGCCTACACGGATTCGCTTGCCAGTGCAAAGAATAAGACCGGATTGAATGAAGCAGTGGTCTGCGGACAGGCTGAAATCGGCGGGCACAAGGTTGCAATCGGCGTGATGGATTTCAGGTTTATCGGTGGAAGCATGGGCTCGGTTGTTGGGGAGAAGATCACCAGAATGGTGGAGCTTGCCACTGAGGAGAAGTTGCCCATCGTCACCGTGAGTAGCTCGGGCGGCGCGCGGATGCAGGAGGGCATGATATCACTGATGCAGATGGCCAAGACAAGCGCGGCGATGGCGCGCCACAGCAGGAGCGGACTGCCATATATCTCGGTATTATCCCATCCTACATCGGGTGGGGTGACCGCTAGCTTCCCAACCCTTGCGGATATAATTATAGCCGAGCCGAAAGCGTTCATAGGATTTGCTGGCCCGCGCGTTATCGAGCAGACGCTAAAACAGAGGCTTCCTAAGGATTTTCAGACCGCCGAGTTTAACCTCGCTCACGGAATGGTCGATATGATCGTGAATAGATTTGATATGAAACGAACAATCGTAAGGCTGCTCGAGTACCTCGAATTTAGAGGGGGAGCGGAATGAAACGTTTTGCATATGACTTTGAAAGACCACTGGTCGAGCTTGAGACCAAGCTCGAGGAATTGAAGCGGTTAGGGCCTGCCGAAAAAGAAGATATCGCAACCCAGATCGCCTACCTGGAGAATCAGATCCAGAGGTTGCGGGTGCGAACCTATTCCAACCTTACGGCATGGCAGAAGGTTCAGATCGCCAGGCATCCTGATAGACCCCGGACGAGCGATTATATCGAGGCAATATTCACCGATTTTATAGAGCTTCACGGCGATAGGACATTCAGCGACGACTTCGCAATAGTTGGGGGATTTGCAAGGCTTGATGATGCAAAGGTCATGATCATTGGCCACCAGAAGGGAAGGAATACAAAGGAGAACATCGCAAGAAATTTCGGCATGCCCCATCCCGAGGGGTACCGGAAAGCAATGCGCTTGATGAAGATGGCCAATAAGTTTGGGTTACCGCTTATTACCTTTGTCGATACGCCGGGGGCATACCCGGGTGTTGGAGCTGAAGAGAGGGGCCAGGCTGTTGCGATAGCGCAGAGCTTAATGGAGATAAGCATGCTCGAGGTTCCGGTAATCGTCGTCAATATCGGTGAAGGCGGAAGCGGTGGGGCCCTCGCCATCGGCTTCGGTGATTGGATAATTATGCTTGAAAACTCTTACTACTCGGTTATAACGCCAGAGGGATGTGTAAGTATCCTTTGGGACGGCGAGGGGAGAACCGAAGATGCCGCCGAATCATTGGGACTTACCGCGGATAAGCTCTTAGAGATAGGAATAATCGATCGCATAGTAAAGGAACCATTGGGTGGGGCTCATTATGCACCTGCCCTCGTGGCAAGGGAGCTAAAGAAAGAGTTAATAGAGGCCCTTGAAAGCGTTAGTAAAGTGAGCACTGAGAGCCTTATTGAGCAGCGCTATTCGAGATTAAGACAGATCGGTTACTATGCAAACATCCCCGATGAATCAGAACCCCTTGGTGTAAAGAGTTAGAATACCTCTGAAAACAGTTACCCAGTGCTGCGGTGTTGCAGTGCTGCAGAGTGTGGGAATGAAGTGTGGGTATTAGCCACTAGCCAAGTGGAAGTAAAAGATGTGGGTAATTAGCCACTAGCCAATGTATTATACCTGTCATTGCGAGCCCCCGACCCACTGAAAAGTGGGTAGTTTAAGAAAGGACACTCCTGGTAAAAGAAGTGTGTCCTTGGGAGGAGACTGCCGAAGGTAGTCGACGTGGCAATCTCAATACCCACACCTCGTGCTTACACTGATTGTAGCACTATCATTGCCTAAGGGAGGCGACTGAAAGGGGCCGATCGAAGAATCTCAAACCCACATTCTCTTTCCACATATTGACTGGCGACAGGCGACTGGTGACTGCCTCGCCACATCTCCTACCCACGTATTGGCTACTGCTCAGCATGCTCATGGCAGCCTTTGACTTCAACGTGCAGCCGAACGATAATCAGTGTTGTGGGTGTGCTTATGAATATATTTGGGCCCAAGAAAGGCATTAGAAAAAAACTGCTTCTCAGCTACCTCGCGATAACAATACCCCTTATTATCGTCATCGTATTCACGTATTATAATCGCTATGAGGATAAGCGCCGTGACATCATAACATCAAGGATTGTCTTTGCCCGCGTTGTTGCCAGCAATATCGACCACTTCGTGAAAGAAGTGGCAACTCCGGAAAAGGCCGTCGGCCTCGCCATCTTAGAGAATGATTATTCCCGCCGCAGGGCAAGTGAGTATTTAGCCGAGATGGCCAGCCGTTACCCCGTATTCGATATGAACTATGTCAGGCTAAATGGCGAGATATATGCATCTTCCAACCCCAAACTCGTTGGCAAGCAGATCGAACACAACCAGTATGATATCGACGCGTTGCGGAGCGAAAGGGAGTGGCTGGTAAGCACGCTTCACAAGCACGAAAACGGAAAGGTCGGCTTTGATATAGTGACAGGCATCCCCGATGGGTCCAGGCTGGCGGGGGTAGTGGTCGCTTCAATCGATGTTACCAGGCTTAATGAGTTCTTCACATTCGATGTGCCGGGCGGCGGCTATAATATTACTGATAATAACGGGATGGTCGTCTACCAGACTCAGCAACCTGATCTACCGTTCGACGAGCGCAGGAACTGGAAATCATATGAATTCGTGCGGCAACCCCTTATGGGGAGAGAATTTAGCTCGCTGGGGTTAACGTTTCCTGTAGATGATTCCCATAGGATGGGCGCACAGGTTCCAATACATAGCATCGGTTGGAGCGCGGGCTCGTTCGTACCCG
>DASQQM010000045.1:0-8316 GCA_035643475.1 Anaerolineae bacterium
TTAACCTGTTCTTCCAGCTCGTGTAGCTCTAAAAAGCGACTCCGCGCCACCTCAATCGCCGGCATCAGATCAGATTTATCAAACGGCTTTACAAGATACGCCATAGCGCCGGCCTTAATCGCCTCATCGATGAGCGCTCTCTGGCTATAGGCGGTCAGCATTATAACAGGGCAGATGCCCGCCGTTGTTATCGCTTTCGCCACCTCAATTCCATTGATCCCCGGCATCTTAATATCCAGTATCGCCAGGTCGGGTCGTAACGTTTCTGCCAGTTCCAGCGCCATCTCCCCATCCCAGGCCTCGCCAATAACAACATGCCCCAGCTCGGCCAGCATCTCCTTTAAATCCAGCCGAATGATCGCCTCATCTTCAGCTATTAGTATCCGCAACTGATCCACTACTACTCCTCTGCCATCTTACAGGGATTGAATCCGGTCGACCGGAACCCGTACTGTAACTTTAGTTCCATCATTGCTCTTCATGTCCCAGGTTCCCCCGAGCTCATCTAACACCAGCGTATGCACTATCTGCAAGCCCAAGCTGGTGTTACGCGCTATATCAAAATCATCTGGTAACCCCACTCCGTTATCGCTTACGATCATGGTGAGCGTCTTGCCGCGCCGTTCAAGTGCGATAATAATTCGCCCTGTCTTGCGGCCACTAAATGCATGCTCGACAGCATTCTGCACCAGCTCGGTAAGCACAAGGGCAAGGGCGGTTGCCATGGGTGATGGGATATGGCCTCCCGTTCCCTTGGTAATGATGGTTATTTTCTTATCAGGGCGAACCAGGCTGTTCTGGATCATGCCATTGATATTGGTAGCGATATCCTTAAAATCCAGGGTGCCGCTACTGCTCTGCGAGAGTATCTCATGTACGACCGCTATGCTTGAAATGCGCCCGACGCTTTCCATGAGGGCTTGGCGAGCCTCGGGTGACGTCATCCTGCGCGACTGCAACCTCAAAAGGCTTGCGATCGTCTGTAGATTATTTTTCACCCGGTGATGGATCTCCCTGATTGTAGCCTCTTTTATCTTGAGCTGCTGCTCGCGTGCCCGCACATCGGTGATGTCCCGAGCAATAGCGACAACTCCTTTTACTCTATCCTTATCGATCAATGGAATGGCCCGCTTAACCACCGTCATATCTTTCTCCATCACTTCAAGGCTCACGGCCTTGCGATCTTCAAGAGCACTTAACACCGGTGTCTCATCGAGCCCAATTTTATAGATAGATTGTCCTATTAGTGTCTCTTCAACACCAAGGCGGCGATAGATGGTTACTGCATTCGGGCTAGCGTAGGTAATGATACCGTTGGGGTCTACACGAAGCAGGCCATCGCCAGCTTCTTTGGCGGAAGGAAAATCGATATCGACATCTACCCCCGCCTCTATCATTCGTATCAGGTCATCCGCCGCCCCCATGTACATCTGTTCCATCTCGCTTGGTCGCCAATCATCAGCTGAGCGGCGCTCACTCGTCATAACCGCTATAACCTGACCATCCTCTTTCACTGGGATAGCGCACACTTGTATAGGGGTATCGTTAAGCTCGCTACTGCTTTTCTCCTCCACGCGCATGCCATCAGCAAAGGCTCTCCTTACTGCGCCCAGGGGATTCTTAAACACCTGACCGATGATGTTTTCTGGGTGTACCGAGATTGAGGTATTCGGCTTAGCCGCAGCTACGGCTACCACGCCCCCTCCGTCGGCCAAGCAGTAGATGATGATATCGGAATAGCTTAAATCGGCGATGAGCTGTATGTTTTTCCCTACCGATTCAATCTTTTTTATCTGGTGATCGTTTAAGTTGGCAATCTTACGATACTGGTTTGCAAGTTGCAAATGATTTCCTCCATCTAGGGCTGGGTGCAGCCCCACTTACCTTTTGATTTTATCACCTCTGGCGGGTTATTGCATCGACCAATCATTGTTCGTGATCGTACTATTATCGGATGATAACGCCCTTCCCTTGATATATATTCTTATCACAACGATTACTAAGAGAGCTTTTAAGTGATTGTAATAGTAAGGCCAGCCTAAGTAAAAATTCTGGTCCTAATAAGCTCTGTAGGAGGATATATATAAAACTCTAATACATAAATATTGTTTAGTTAAACAGATAAGCGGGATACCTTCGAGTATGGAGTTTAAGAAAGCACGATTATTCGACAAAGCAAGGCTTAAGGTCCATACCGATGAGTTTGAAGGCGTGCCAGTCCTTATTGCTATCGGGGAAGCCGATGCATACTCCGTCACTGCCTTGAAGGAGGCGCTTGATTATGCAGTCAAGGCGGGCGTGAGCTACCTCATCGTAGATTTACGGGCGATAGATTACCTCGATGGCAGTAGCCATCAGGCCCTTGTGGACGGCAAGAAGAAGCTCGATGAAATCGGGTGCAAAATGGTTGTCGTTAATACGAGCGGTCCTACCTCCTGCATATTAACCATGCTCGGGCTTGACACCCTGATGCCCGTCGTCCGCACGCTACAGCAAGCATTGCGGAGCATAAGAGAGCAGCTTTAGCTAGACTTATGGCAATCGTGGCCTATTCTAGTGATTTCATTTTTTAATCTTTCGGCATTTGCAATTATATCGCTGTCATAGCGTAAGCAGTCTTTGCAGTATAAACCGCAATATGCAATGTATTTATTCCCCATGTTGGCTCCTACCGTTAATACAAATTACTTCATACGCCATCGAATTATAAAACTCGACGTGATGCGTAAAACTGCTCGTCTGGCGACTATAATTCCATTTGCCAAAAACGATTTTATCGACAAAAGACACAGCTTTTAGTATTTCCTGGATATCTTGCCTTACTGTGTTAGGCGTAGGATATGGTTCTGCGCTAAGGTAATCTTCAAACCCTGGAAGTATTGTTTGCCCTTATAATCTACTTCCTTGGCCTTCTTAAATATATCAGTAATTATCCGCTTGGCAACTGGTTTCCCGATTGCAAATATAAGATAGTAAACGGTGCCTTTTCTGTCAGGGTAAGGTATATCAAAGTATGGTACATACCACGGCCCGAAAAACAATCGACATAATATACATCTTTCCGAGAATCAAAGCCTTTAGTGGTCGCAGTTGCTAAAATTACAGTCGACCATGCACAAATATGTTTTACAAGTATTACCAGTTTTAATAGGTGTGCGGCCTGTTGGTTAAGTTCCAATATCCCTTATGCATGACATTAACCCTTTACTAACAATGTGGTTTGATTAACTATATTCATATTACCACAAACATGCGTTCGCATAAACAAGGTTAAATCGTCTTGCTCTTAACATTCTAAACTGCTTATCGCTTTACCTGCTCAGCAACCTATTCAACAGGCTTGTTGAATAGATATTGCTAATCCCTGGACCTCACTCTGTTCGCTGGACAGAAATATTCTTAACCTTTAAAATATATTTGGCGCGCTGGTTTCGACTAAATAAGGTGCATCTAGAAGCAGCTAGACCAGTGCGTGTAAAGGGCAGCATTGGGAATTACTTAGTGTTTTTCCAGCTCACGCGCCGAAGTGGCGGAATAGGCAGACGCGCTGGTCTCAAAAACCAGTGAGGGAAACCTCATGCCGGTTCGATCCCGGCCTTCGGCACATATAAAATCTGCGGACTTTGGCATTCCGGCAACCGGAGTTAATGCTGCAGTTTCGCCAAATCCAGCTTGGTAGAAGTTTAGCCTCCGTTCGATAGAACGGAGGCTTTTTTTATGGCAAGAATAATTATCGAAAAATTTACAAATTTTCCGATAATTTGAGTGACTTTTTGTGGGCTCGTTCGTTACACCTATATGAGTATAGGTAATTTGGGAACTCATCCGGTTGTTTAATCTCCCATGTTCGTTTATACTTATAGCTGTATAGGTAATTTGGAATTCACCCGGTTGTTTACCCTCACATAGCTGCCCTAATAGTATAGACTGGAGACGTGATGCGCAACCCACTGCTATCTTTTTTTGGGTGGTTTTAGGCAGCTATGTGAAATAAATAACAAGCTGCAATTCACTTAGCCTTTTAGGAGGAAAGGGGGTAGTTATAGGGTAAGAGGTAAAAACTGACAAAGAAAAATAAGGAAAGAGGTGGTTAGAAAAAGTGAAGAAAAAAGTAACCGGTTATTTTAAGAAAGTAGAGAGTGATGTGGTTTGAAAAGTAGACATCTCTTGTTGATCGCGCTGTTCCTGACAGGGTTAAGTTTATTTCTATATGGTTGTCAAGCCAATTCTAATAGCGCTAGCCCCAAGGCACTATTAGATAAATATTTCTCTTCAGCCATGAAGCAGGATTACGCTACAACCTATACCTGTTATTACAAGGCATACCAAGATAAGGTAAGCCAGGAAGATTATGTCAAACATCGTAAACAAGCATCAATTTTGCGAAGTTATAAAGTCACTTCGCTAAAACAAAGCGATGTCACTGCACAAGCGGAGGTCCTCTTGACGTTTGCTCCCTCAAAGAAGCTCTCCAGAAATAAACCGGTTACAGTAAGGGCTAAGGAAGACTTAATCAAAGAAGACAACCAATGGAAGATTAAAGTCTGGTAAGACTTTATCCAGCTTTCAACAAGTAAAAGGAGTCAAAACTATGAGAAAAGCGTTTATAGCGGTTGGTTTGACCGCTATATTATGCCTAATGTTGTCAGGGGTTGCCTTAGGTGGAAGACCCGGCCCTACCGGAACGGTTAGCGGTACAGTTAAAGACATAAGCACAGGCGCCGCTGTAGCTGGAGCTACAATAAGCAACGGCACAGTAAGCGCTACAACAGATGCAAACGGCAACTACACAATGAACGTCGCTACAGGAAGCAATACGCTCTCTGCATCTGCTGGTAGTTACATAACCACATATCAGGTCTGTACCGTGACATCAGGCATAACGACAACAGTTAACTGGAGTCTCACCAAGGCATATGGTAACCAGGCGATTCCAGCTGCAGGTATGGATTATACGATACTTGCATGGAATGACCTTGGTATGCACTGCGACCAGGATGACTACTCCTATTTCATGGTTCTGCCGCCATACAATACCTTGCACGTACAGATACAGGACCGCAATGGAAGAAATAATCCAATAATGAGCGGTGTAACTGTTAGCTATGCATTCCCAAAGAAGACAAACTCAGCGCTTCATACAAACTGGTGGACATATCAGTCCCAATATGGCTTCAACCAACCAGTTAACGTTGGTATTTCTGGAACACCGCTAGCCGGCGATATGGTGCCGGATGCAAACAACTTGAGCTGGGTAGCGGAGGGTATTCCGATTACTCCTTATGATGATGACGGTACATGGGATCCCTATGGTACCGCCACTATCACCGTAAAGGATAGCGCCGGCAACATCCTTCAAACGGCCGATGTGGTTGCACCAGTCTCTACTGAGATGACCTGCAGCAATTGCCATGGCACAAGCAACCCGCAGCTTGATATTCTGCAGAAGCATGATGAGCATAACGGCACAACTTTAGCTACCGATCAAGCCGCTGGCAAAGTCCATGCATGCGCTGAGTGCCATGCGGATAACGCACTTGGCGCACCAGGAAAACCAGGCGTAGAGAACCTCTCGCTTGCAATGCACCAGTTCCATGCGGGCAAAGCGGCCGATACAACCGATGGTTGCTATAACTGCCATCCAGGCCCAAAGACACAGTGCTTGAGAGGTATTATGGAACGCGCTGGAAAAGGCTGTGTTGATTGCCATGGCAGCATGGCACAAGTGGCAAGCTCCATTGTAAACGGCCGCAATCCATGGTTGGAAGAGCCAAGATGCGCAGATTGCCATGATGCAAAACATGCTGAGAATGACAACACACTATATCGCAATTCCGTACTGCAGAACGGGCCAAACAACACCATGAATGGTAAGCTCTACTGCGAGGCATGCCATAACAGCACTCACGCAGAGCTTACAACTGCAATCTCTGCCGATGCTTCGATTACACAGAAGTTCCAGGGAGACAACTACTGGATTTGGAACTGCACGGTTTGCCATACCAATAAGCGTCAGCAGCCGATGCATAAATAATCAACGAAGCATTATATTTACAGCTAGACCACGCATAGGGGGCCCTTTGGCCCTCTATGCGCATTTCTGGCATGAAATAGTACCCTTACCCTACACCTTCGTGCCGCTTGGTGTCGTGATCTGCCTTGGCGTCGTCGCAGCCGTTCTTTCCGCCCTAGCGAGTTTCCTGCCTGCATGGAGAGCCTCACGTCTCAGCGTTCGAGAAGTACTGGCATACGAGTAGCCTACCTAAATTATCCAATCGCTTATATGCCCAGTATCTTTTTCAGGGGTTTGCCCTTCTCCGCCCCTATCGAGGCTGAGCGCGACGATTGCAATATCATCATTGAGCTTACCGTGCGCAAATTCTTGGGCCGCATTCAGCAACCTACCGGGGATTTCCGTGATATCGACATCATCGATGGCCAACAGCGCCCTGCTTATGCCGTCTTCACCAAACAATGTGCCATTATTTCGCGCCTCCAGCAGGCCATCGGTATAGAGCAGCACGACTTCGCCTTCGGAAAGTGTATCGCTATGTTTCTCGTATTTGGCCCCCTCGATGGCGCCAAGCGGCGTTGACCCGATAAAGAGCTGGCGCACTGATGATGCCGCTTGATCTGCGATCACCGGCATTGGATGCCCCGCGCTCGCGTATGTTAAGGTACCCGTTGCGGGGTCTATAATGAGGTAGGCGATGGTTATAAACTGCCCGGGGGCCATCTGTGACGTGAGGACGCTGTTTGCATGCGCAAGCACCTCCGCAGGCGATTCGTACTCATAAGCAAATGCGCGTATGGTCATTTTTGCAAGGGCGGTCGCCGTTGCAGCTTCCAGTCCCTTGCCCGATACATCACCGATCACAACCCCGATCATACCATTCGTGAACTCGATAAAATCGTAAAAATCGCCGCCGACTTTGGATTTATCGGTGGCAGCCCTATAGAGCAGGCCAAACCTAACGCCTGCAAGCTTGTCTGGAACAGCGAGTAGGGCATTCTGAAGAGCTTCCGCTATATCACGCTCTCTCTCGTAGAGCTTTGCGTTCTCAATGGCAACGGCCACTTGACTGCCAACGGCCTCAAGCAACGCGATGTTGCCACAGCTGAAGGTTTTACCGCTGGCCGAAGCGACCTGTATTACTCCTATCAGGCGATTACCTATAAAAAGCGGTATAACTGCGACCGCGTTTATCCCCATCGCGAGGGCGTCACTAAATGCCCTGGGATCATGCTGGTAGTCATTGGTAAGTATGGTTCCACGAGTTTTTACCACCGTTTCGACCAACCCGAGATCTCCCGGTAGATCATGCGTTGCTAGCGATTGGGAGGCGGAAGCCTTGTACCGAAACTCTAATTTTGCGCTCTCTGCATCGTAGAGCCCGATTGAGCCGATATCAGTTTCAACAAGGTCCATCGCATTCTTTACAGCCTTCTCCAGTAGTTCCGTTAGATCCAGGCCCGATGATATGTCTAACGCCAATTTGTTGAGGATCCTTAGCTCATAATTTGTCGCCTTAAGCTTACTCTCTGACTGGCGCGCTTCTTCATAGAGGCGCGCGTTCTCTATCGCCACAGCAGCCTGATTCGCAAGGGCCATTAACAGGCTCATTTCTTTTTCGGTAATCCTGTCTTGCCTGATGAGGGGCGTATATAGCCCAATCACCCCGATAGTACCGCCGCCCGATACAAGCGGCAGGGTGATTGCCGAATCTATGCTCGCCCGCATGGCTAAATCCTTATATGTAAATTCTGAAGACTCGATATCTCTAACGATATCGGGCTTTCCTGTCATCAGCACGCGGCCGGCCACGCCCTGCCCTGGAAGCAACCGCAAGCCACTAAAATCAACCCCCCTGACCAAACTCCAGAAGTGCTCGATTTCAAGCTGCCTCTCATATTCGTTATAGAAAGCAATCCATACTGCCTCGGCACCAAAGTAATCGCGGAGCGCCTTAATGATCGCATTCTCGACAAAGGGAACATTTAGGGCCAGGTTCATCCTCTCTCCGGCCTCGACGATTCCGCTAAGCTCTCGTACGTAATCCCTCAGATTGACCTGCATTACAGTAAAGCTCTGTGCGAGATCTTCTATCTCATCGCCGGTTCTAATCGATCCGACATCTTCCTCAAAGCTACCCTTCGCGATAGCCCTAGCCTTACCGGCAAGGATGGTGATTGGCCTGACCATACCCCTGCCGATCCACAAGCCGAAGTATATAGCCAGAAGGCCGACTGCTATTGTTGCGGCTGAGCTCCTCAGGATATCGCCCCTTATAGGCGCCATGACATCTTCAACGGGTA
>DASQQM010000046.1:0-5217 GCA_035643475.1 Anaerolineae bacterium
GGAACAATGAGCATTGAGCGAATGTTATATCTTTCTACCAACTCGCGGTTAGCCATCTCATCATGGAAGGCGTCATTTATAACGATGGGCTCTCTGGTTCTAGCAGCAGCTACTGAGCCTTTAAAATCCTTATCGGTAAAGTGCGTCCCGAGGAGCTCTTGTGGCAACCCGTAGACATATCGCATTACCCACAGGCCATCTTCTCTTAGATCTATACCAGCCGTCTCGGCCCCTATTGCCTTGGTTGATTCTATGATAACCCGTTGCATTATCTCATCGAAGTTAAGGGTTGCGATTATCGATGTGCTGATATCGTTTAATGCATCGCTTAATGTCTTCGACGTTCGCAGCGCATCTTCAATGCGTTTGCGCCCCGTTATATCTCTTATAACGCTTACGATGACCTTATTTCCTTCAAGGTCGATGACGCGGCTACGCACCTCTACCGGGAACGCCGTGCCATCTTTCCTGAGGTGGGCTGACTCAAAGGTTGCGCCGCCCTTTCTCATACGCTCAGTCCTGGACTCTATCAAGTCTCTATACTCAGGGGCGATTAATTTCTCAAGTGGTATGTTGAGTAGTTCTTCTTCCGTTTCGTACCCCCTCGTCTTATAGGCCGCCTCGTTGGCGAAAATCATCTTTCCATCGAGGGTAAACACGAAGACTGAGTCGGCGGTGCTATCAAGAAGGGTGGACTTAAACCTCACCTCTTCCTCTGTCTTCTTTCGCTCCGTAATATCGGAAAAATAGACCGACAGGCCATTTTCATACGGATATACACGCACCTCAAACCATCTGTGTAGTTGGGGGTAGCGCGCTTCAAAGGAGACGGGGGTCATCTCCTCCTTTACCCTGTGATACTCTTTATAGAAGCGAGTATCCACTAATTCCGGGAGCACTTCCCATATATTTTTAAAGAGGAGTTCTTCCTTTTTTCGCTGCAAGAGCTCCTCGGCCCTCTTATTTACGTAGGTAAAGCGCCATAGGTTATCCAGGGCAAAGAAGCCATCGGTTATACTCTCGAGTATGCCGAGGATCTCTCTTCGTGACTCTCGGATTTCCTCGGCTGCTTGCTCACGATGGATAATTTCTTGCTGTAGTGTTGCGTTGGCCCTTGAAAGCTCCTCCGTTCGCTCTTTAACTTCTCTCTCCAGCTCACTGCGCGCTCTCTTCAGCTCATCTTCTGCGCGCTTTTGCTCGGTGATATCGGTAAATGCCGCAACCACCCCTACAATAGCACCATGCTCATCACCGAGCGGGGCGGCATTTACGGAGACAATGAGCCTCGTCCCATCCGACCTCTCAATGCCGTACTCTATGCCATAGATCGTCTTCTTCTCTTGCATGACTCGGCTGAAGGGATACTCTTCTTGCGGCAAGGGTCCTCCATCAAGAGTTGTGATGTTCCACCTCACATCATTGTAGGCCCTGCCGACAATATCATCGCGGGAAAGCCCGAGGATTTTCTCTGCCGCCGAGTTGGCAAAAATGATGACGCCGTTCTCGTCCGTAACAGTTACGGCGTCCGGGATGGTCTCTATTACCTCCCCAACTATTCGCTGCAGGCGAGCTTTCCTCACGTCGTCTTGCATGTCGTGTCTCCTCACTTCGTGCTCATTTTATGCAGTCCTTATATTCCCAGAATCGCCTGAGACTTTTCGGGACGGAGTGCGGGGTTATGGCGCCACGTTCGATCTCGATCCGACCCCGTGGCAGCTAATTATAGTTTATACGAGTGCCAGTATAATTGAAAATGAATATACAGCCACCGCATGCTCGTAGTCCAGATATTGGGAGCTTGTACCAGCTACATAGTCGATTTGGCTCCAGGAGGTGCGCAATTGAACTGGGTTATATTACGTGAGCCGTTTAGTGACGGTTACGGTAAACTTACCATATGCTCGGCTGAAACGCACCTCATCGGATACCGCCTTGATCATGGCGTAGCCGCGCCCGTGCGTTCCGCAGTCCAGGCCGTCAGTTACATTCTCGCAATCTATAATTGCCGGATCAAACCCATCCCCCTCATCAGAGACGGTGATCTCAATCGCGTCACTGCGCACATCCACGGTAACCTCGATTACCCCGCGACCATAGCGAATAGCGTTTTGCAGTAATTCGCCGACAACGATTCGCTCGAACAGGTTAATATCGGTACCATTGGCGATAGCAGCTAACCCGTCAAATATTCTATGACGTATATCTGCCACATTAAAAACGCTATCTCGCTCCACTTGAATAACTTTCACATCGATCACTTCTTCTAGTATTTATTTGCTAGAAAATAGGAAAAGACCGAACATCGCATCGGTTCAGCCTTACTTATAGCACACCTCAGTCCAGGATAAATTCAATTTAAGGCATCTCATTTCCGTTCTAAGCGGCAATATTACCCCGATAGTAATATTTTAAACACCAGAATATATAGAATGTTATTCTAAATGATACGGGTGCGTTAGAGTAAACGTGAAAAACCGCTCCGTAGGGCGGTTTTTCGAATCAATTCTGCTTCCGGACCGGAGAATCACATAGCCCGTGTATTAGTATGCTTAGTACGCTGCGACCTTTCGCCACCTTTGGGGTTTTTCTTGGCCATATCAAGAACTAGAGCTTTACTCTAAGAGAGATACAAGGGGTCAGAGTATATAAGGCATCTCTGCATGCCAGTTATCGTCTTCCACAGATGCGATAATCAGATATTTGTCGGTATTGTTGTAAGATACGAAGCGAGATGGCAATCTCTTCTTATTTAATCATGACAGAGCGCCTTTGCTACCCTGACCCAAGGTAATTAATGGGACAAAGCGGAGCTTTGCCATCTGCTGTATCACCCATCCTACCCTCCCCCTTGATAGGGGGAGGGTATATAGCCCTACCAGGGATGGGTTTATTGCTCATTCGTTATTCAGTTTTACCGCTTCCGTTTAGCCCCTGCCCTAGCTTCTTTAAGAAGAACATGAGGAACCCGGTTGCGCGCTGTACATCCTTGTCTCTTAATGTCGATATGAGCTTTAGTGGCGAGACAGGTTGGATGTCTTTGGTCGATGCCTCCTCCAGGGCATGGGTTGTCGTATCGACCAGGTTCTGGACTACCGGGCTTCCGGCAATCTCGGTAAGCCTAAGTAGCGAATCGAGCGATGTTTTAACTAAAGGAGGCCCCTCCCCGCTCTCACCTGTATTGGTGCAAACGCAGTTCATAAAATTCATAAGCGGTTGCTTTAAACTGCCTGCGCGGTCGATGAGACCCAGCACTTCCTCGTCTTCTACAAGAGCTTGCACAGAATTAAAAGCGCGTTTTGTGAGTTCTATGGTCTTTTCATTTTCGGCAAATGAGCGAAGTGCGGTGAGTGCAGGAGAGACCTCTTTTATCATTGCCTTAAGCTGGGGCTCAAGCTGATTTCTCAAGTCGTTAAGCCCCTCAAGAAGCGATATCATCTCAAGCAATGTGCCGGTATTAGCAGTAAGGCGCTCGACCAATAGCAGCGTCTCATCCCTATCGAGGTTTGACTTGATAGCGTTCATAACCGGAGCGGCCTCTTTTGACAGTGCCTTGAGCTGAGGCTCAAGCTGATTTCTCAAGTCGTTTAACGCCTCAAAGTAATCGATAAGCTCAAGGAATGTTCCAGTGTTAGCAGTAAGCCTCTCAAGGAGTAGGAACGTTTCATCTTTATCGATATTTGCTCTAATGGTATTGAGCCGTGGGCTAAATTCGTGAGCTATCCCCTTTAACTGTGGCTCAATCTCACGCTTGAGGTCGTTGAGCATCTCAAGATAGCCGACCAGCTCGAGGAGCGTCCCCGTGTTTGCCGCTAATCGATCAACAAGTAATAATGTCTCATCGCGATCAATATTGGCTTTGATTGAATTAAGCACCGGTGATGCTTCTTTTGAGAGCGCCTTGAGCTGGGGCTCAAGCTCTCGTCGCAAGTCATTTAACCCCTCGAGCATCGAGATGACCTCGAGAATCGTGCTCGTATTGGCGGTAAGCCGCTCAATGAGCACTATCGTCTCATCCCGATCAAGATTCGACTTGATGGTGTTTGTTATCGGTGAGAGCTCTTTAGCGAGCGCTTTAACTTGAGGCTCAAGCTGCCCTACCAGATCCTTTAATGTTTCTACGAAGGAGACCAGGTCCCTGTTTAGAACAGTCAGGGCTTCGTCACTTAGCATGACCTCCTCGTCTATTATGCTCTCAGCCATCTCACCCTAGAGCCTCCCTCGTAGCATCATGCTCCAATAGAGCGGCCTTAGCATGTAGACCTTCATTACCCAGCTCGAATACATCTCAACTGCTGGGGAGATTGATTTGTCATAATCAAACTCTGCGAACAAGGCTTTCCCGAACCTTGTAAGGATCGGTCATATAATGTGGCCAGTATATATTGCATTGCCCTCCTTGCCGCGTATTCTCGCTACTAGATTATGCGCTAAGACTTCAGCCTGCTTTCTTGCACCAGCGCCAGTCTTTGATGTTGGGTAGTTTGCACAGTCACCAACCGCATAGACATTATCGTAACCCTCACAAACAAGCGTGTGTTTGTTTGCTTTTACAAAGTTACTTGCATCGGCTATAGCGCTGTCTTCGCATAACGTCTCACCCTCATGCGGCGGGATAACGACCGCGAGGTCGTATTCCACTTCTGCCCCTTCCCAAGATTTAACAACCCTTCTCTCGGGGTCTACTGTCCCTGGGTTGAAGCCGGTCTCCAGATCGATGTTTCTGTCTTTTACAATCTGGTCGAGCTTAGTCGCGTACGGCTCACGTGAGAACACCGATGGGAGTGCCGTCGTTAAGGTGACTTTCGTTTTATTTCTGATATTCTTTCTCCTGAAGAGGTCCTCAGCCATAAACGCCATCTTCATCGGTGCGCCTGGGCATTTAAACGGCATTGGGGGCTGTACCACTACGAAATTACCGCCCTCGAATTCCTCTAGGGCTTTCTTAAGTTGGCTGGCGCCCTCAAGGGTGTAGAACGTATGAACGCCGTCTTTACCTAAATTATCTTTTAAGCCGACGACATCGTCCCAGTTAAGCTTTGCACCGGATGCCATAATGAGATAATCGTACTCGAGCTTCCTGCCCGCTTTTGTCTCGACGTACTGGTCGTCGGGATTTACTACGACAACCTCATCATGGATGAACGTGCAGCCGGGCGGCACCACCTTTGACATAGGCCGTACCAGGTTATCCGGCTCGTCGAGGCCGAACGCCAGCAA
>DASQQM010000047.1:0-2872 GCA_035643475.1 Anaerolineae bacterium
GGAACAATGAGCATTGAGCGAATGTTATATCTTTCTACCAACTCGCGGTTAGCCATCTCATCATGGAAGGCGTCATTTATAACGATGGGCTCTCTGGTTCTAGCAGCAGCTACTGAGCCTTTAAAATCCTTATCGGTAAAGCGCATCCCGAGGAGCTCTTGTGGCAACCCGTAGACATACCTTATTTGATCATTTGCTCGCAGTAGCTCTGCCCTCTGCTTTGGAAAGATATCGTAGTCGGTTTTACCTAAGAGCTCTTCTTTGGTCATGTGCAAAAGCTCTACCTGGTGGTGGTTTACAAGGAGGTAGTGGCCTTCTGTATCCTTGATGTAAATAATTGCGGTGGTGTTGTCGAGGATAGCCTGCAGCCGTGCCTCGCTTTCGATGAGTGCCCTCTCGGCTCTTTTCTGCTCGGTGATATCTATAAGGGATGCGACCATGCCTTTGAGGGTGCCATTATCGTCACGGAATGGGACGGCACTGATCGATACCATTACCCTGACTCCATCAGGGTGTTCGATGGCAAGCTCCACATCACACAGTGGCTTACCGGTCGCCACTACCTGAGCATATGGGAGCTCCTTAGTGAGGACGAGCTCTCCATCTGCAGTAATAATGCTTAATGCCACATCTTTATAGGTGTGGCCAATAATGCCACTTCGCGTAAGACCGAGTATCTTTTCCGCTGCGGTATTCATATAGACGAAACAGCCATCTTTGTCTAAAACAACGACGCCCGAAACTACCGCTTCGATTATATTTTCTAATCGCTCTCGCCAGGTTACGTCCTTCAAGCCGCCCCCACTGACATTCTGTTGCTCATCCTTATGGAGATTCTACCGACGTCTCTTAAGCGGTTCACAACAGAAGAAGTCTTACATAATTTTAACACGGTCGCAGTATCAAGCTAACGATCATGAGGATATTGTCACATACTCCACCAATAATTTACCAATAGTGTTTATATTCCTTTTATCGAGATTTCTTCCAAACCCCGGTTCCTGAGAAGCTGACTGAGGGTAGGCTCATCTATATAACCCTCAAGTTCTAGATCACCATCGATAAAGACAGCTGGCAACGTGATCCCCTCCCATAAAACGCGATCAATAAGTTCTCTGATATCACCTGTGTCATCATAAAAGATGTTATACGGGGCAACCCTAACCTGCCCACCGAATCTTTCATCCAGAGCCAGACTTAGATTATTGATCTCTCCCATCATCTCTTTATCGCCCCCGCAGCTACCGGCTGACCTTGATGTGCCTCAGCCACTTGGAACGGTGGAATAAATGACTGTAATTCTCACCGATTGCATATCACTCATTAGCTATCCTCCAAAGACCTCACGCGGCCGACGTAAGAGCGGTCCTGTTAAAGCAACCCGCAATGCCATCCTTAGGTTCTCCCATCATATACAGTAGCGGGGGTAAGCTTATCTTCTCACAATAATAGATATGATAGTAGTCCACAGGGGACTTGATCTAGGTTGCTATGTTACGAATAGGGACAGTGTGGCGAATTTAGCGCCAGATTCTACTCATTCCCTATTCGTAAAGCCATTTTTGCTTGCCATGTTTAAGTTTTTGATTATCGCCTTGATTGTGTGCACCATGGACAAATTCACGCTACACAAAATGCTCGTTATCGGAGATAATAAAAAGGGTCCTTATAATCGGGTCAGCTACCAGGTGATCGCATCTCGGTAGAAATTAATTTTTGCCTGCATATAGGGAGAAAATCAGGCACATTTGTGTCGGTCATCTGGAGGTGAAACATGGCCCACGGTAAAGTGAAATGGTTTAATAGCCATAGAGGTTTTGGCTTTATTGAACAGAGCGAGGGTCCAGATCTGTTCATCCACTTTAAAGCGATTAAAGATAGCGGATTCAAAAGCCTCAACGAAGGTGATGTCGTTGAGTACAATGTCGCTAAGGGACCGAAAGGAGATATTGCCGCCGATGTAAGAATTGTCTCTCAGAACCCCACACCAAAGGAAAGGGAGCCTCAATTACTTAGGACATCCCGGTCCCGCAGTAAACAACATGGTGATAGACCGTTTAATAGCAGTCTTGAAGATCAATTAAAAGCACTTCGCAAAAGCAGCAAAGAAAACCAGCAAGATTTAGCTAACAGGTTAAAACGCAGGTAGTGTTGGGAAGCTCTCATACTGGATTACAAGCTACACGAGCAGGTTTCTATACGAATGCAGAGTAAGCCAGTTGGGGCAGACCAACGAGGCTGAGGGAAGGAGCAGAAACGGTGATGAAGCTTTATGTGGGGAATCTAACCTATAGTGTTAATGAGGATACTCTCAGAGAAGTATTCGCCCAGTATGGAGCAGTCGAATCGGTTAACATCATCACTGATAGAGATACTGGTCGCAGTAAAGGGTTTGGATTTGTTGAGATGCCAAATGAAAGTCAAGCAAAGGCAGCAATTGAAGCACTCAGCGGCACTGAGCTTGAGGGGCGTACGCTTAAGGTAAGTGAGACAAGGCCTCAAGAGCGACGTCCCAGCGGCGGCCGCAGGTATTAGTCTTTTAAATAAGTTTCTGTATTTAGAAAGCAAAACCTCTGATACATGTATTAGAGGTTTTGCTTTCGGTATAGCTGGGAGCCTCTTCGCACAAAAGCTTACTATTAGTTATTTTACAGGCCCTCTATAAATGGTTCCGAGCATGCAAAACTGCGCCCACTCAGCCTGACCTATCCATTTCTTAATCAATCCTGCAATGAGTCTCTGCCTGCACCCAAAGCAGCACACTAACCAAATGCACGCATAAATAGGATAGGATTAACAACGCAACTATGACAATTGCTTTGGCAGCGCATATTTGAGAATTAAAACATATGTGAGTTTGTGAAAGAGTTAA
>DASQQM010000048.1:0-16466 GCA_035643475.1 Anaerolineae bacterium
CAAGCCTTGTTATTGGGCATCTCTTGCGGAAGGGCAAGACCCCCGTCTTTGCTGTCGATGCTGATGCCAATGTTAATCTTAACGAGCAGCTCGGCATCGAAGTTGAGCAAACCATCGGCGGGATGCGCGAGGATCTGAAGAATAGCATCAACGCTAATGAAATACCAGCCGGCATGCCGAAAGAGACCTATGTCGAGTATCTCCTCCAGGATACCTTAGTTGAAAGTACTGGTTTTGACCTGCTCGTCATGGGCAGACCGGAGGGGCCAGGATGTTACTGCTATGCTAACAACATGCTTCGGCGCTATATCGAGGTTCTATCCAAAAACTATCCCTATGTTGTTATAGATAATGAGGCCGGCATGGAGCATTTAAGCCGGCGCACAACGCAAAAGATCGATCTCCTGCTTCTTGTCACTGAACCAACTCCGATCGGCATTATGACGGCTGCCCGGATAAGGGACCTTGCCAAGGATATGGAAGTCTCGGTCGAGCAGGTAGGCCTTATTATTAATAAAGTTAATGGGCAGTTACCCGACAGCCTAATCGAAGAGGCAAAGGGATACAGCCTTGATGTGCTGGGTACTGTGCCTATAGATAATACTGTTGTTGATTACATACTAAGACATATCCCGGCCGTGCAACTCCCTGAAGAGTCGCCTACAGTTCAGGCCGTAGATAATATACTTGGCAAGTTAGGTATCTAAGTAAGGAGGAATGTGAATGGCGGCAAAAATTATTGACGGAAAAGCGATTTCGGCCCAGATCAGGGCAGAGCTTGCTGAAGAGGTCAAGAAGCTTCAGCAAGAGACTGGTATAACCCCTGGTCTTGCCGTTGTGCTTGTGGGCGATAACCCGGCTTCCAAGGTCTACGTTGGCCAGAAAGAGAAGGCCTGTGAAGAGCTGGGCCTCGTTTCCAGGAAGTATGTCTTGCCGGGCGATACCTCAGAGAAGGAGCTCCTTGATCTCGTTGAGCAGCTCAACAATGATTCTGAAATCGATGGTATTCTCGTGCAGCTTCCGCTGCCAAAGCAGATCGATGAGAACAAGGTTATCGCCGCGATCCATCCTGATAAGGACGTTGATGGGTTCCATCCAGTCAACGTTGGGCGGCTTGTCATCGGCACCGAGGGCTTCAAGCCATGTACTCCCTACGGCGTCATCCACCTCTTAAAGAGGAGCGATGTTCAACTCACTGGGGCGGAAGCCGTCATCGTTGGCCGTAGCAATATCGTTGGTAAGCCGGTCGCTCTGATGCTCCTGCAGGAGAATGCCACCGTAACTGTTTGCCACTCGAAGACAAAGGATCTTGCAGAGGTATGCCGCCGTGCTGATGTCCTGGTTGTAGCAACTGGACGGCCGAACACCATTACGGCTGATATGGTTAAGGATGGCGTCGTCGTTATCGATGTCGGCGTTAATAGGTTAGAGAGCGGCAAGCTCGTGGGCGATGTTGATTTTGAAGGCGTCTCCCAGAGGGCCTCTGCCATCACGCCTGTTCCTGGTGGTGTCGGTCCAATGACGATTGCTATGCTCATGTATAATACAGTGAACTCGGCTAAGCGCCGTGCCGGTGTACCGGTTATGGCATAGTGCAGGGTCAAGGGTATTGGGATCAGTGCTTAAGAGTATTAATAGATAAGATGCTTTAAAGAAGGGGGAGAATACATGGCTTTTCAAGCACCGACTGAATCATACAGCGGTAAGATTAGGGAAGTTACGCTCGGTTCGGGCACGCAGGTTGCCGTAGGCGGCGAAAACACGCTGCCGTTTTATATCTTTGAGGGCAATGTCCCGAATGTGCCAAAAATCGCAATGGAGGTATACGATACTGAGCCAGTTGGCTGGGCGGAAGAGCTAAAAGCGGTTATTGGCGATGTCTGGAATGATCCGGTTGCCTGGGCGAAAAAGTGTGAGAGCGAATTCGGTGCGGACATGATCTGCTTGCAGCTTGCCGGCACCGATCCCAATGGTGCCAACAAGAGCGTTGATGAGGCGGTTGCAACGGTCAAGGCCGTTCTCGATGCGGTGAGCATTCCAGTTATGGTGTACGGTTCCGGCAATGCCGACAAGGACGCGGAGGTTCTCAAGGCAGTCGCTGAGGCAGCACAGGGCAAGAACATAGTCATAGGTCCTGCGGTTGAGGAAAATTATAAATCAGTTGCAGCAGCCGCTATGGGCTTTACTGCGAAAGTATCTGGTGAGACGCCGATTGATGTTAACATGGCCAAGCAGCTGAATATCCTCATGAGCAATCTCGGTGTCCCCATCGATAATCTTCTGGTCGACCCGTCGGCGGGCGCCCTTGGCTATGGTCTTGAATATTGCTTCTCGGTCAATGAGAGGATCAAGCTTGCAGCTCTGACCCAGAATGACAATATGCTTCAATCGCCTACTATTAGCAACCTCGGCAAAGAGACCTGGAAGGCGAAGGAGGCCAAGATCAGCCAGGAAGAGGCGCCGGAGTGGGGCGACCAGAGGAAGAGAGGCATCCTGTGGGAGACCGTTACCGCTATCGCAACCATGTTATCTGGTGCCAATATCCTCATTATGAGGCACCCTGAGTCAGTTAGGCTTATCAAGCAAACCATTGCTGGGTTCGGAGTGTAATTCACACAGAAAGTTGGCTCGCTGCGTAAAGTGGGCCATCGGAATTTAGCAGTATAAAGGAGATACTATGTCCGATAAAATCAGGAGCGTTGATCCAGCAACAATAGAGATGCTGGAGAAAATCGGCGACATGTCTACCATGTTCAGCCGGGCCGAAGAGATGAAGCCGTGTACCTTCGGCTCGGAAGGCAGCTGCTGCCGTGTCTGCGCAATGGGTCCATGCCGCCTCGGTGGAAAGAGCAAGGACGGCAGGGAGAAAACCGGCGTCTGCGGCGCGACAATCCACACCGTTGCCGCCCGTAACCTAGCTCGCGCTGTTGCTGCTGGAGCATCAGCTCACGCAGATCATGGTCGCTCTGTCGCAATGACATTCCTCGCTGCTGCAAAGGGCGAGGCACCTGGCTACAGCATCAAAGACGAAGTTAAGCTAATGGAGGTAGCCAAACATTTCGGTATCGAAACCGAAGGCAAAACCGTTCAGGAAGTCGGCATCGCTGTCGGTGAGGCTGCGCTTAGTGAGTATGGCAAGCAGGAGAACACACCGATGGCCTACGTAGGTCGTGCAACGCAAAAGCGCCAGAAAATATGGGAAGAGCTTGGAGTCTTCCCTCGCTCGTTTGACCGTGAGGTTGTCCAGCTCATGCACCAGACCCATGCTGGTGTCGACCAGGATCCCGAGCATATCCTCATGTCCTCAATTCGTACCGCTCTTGCTGATGGGTGGGGCGGCTCAATGATGGCGACCGACCTACAGGATATTATGTTCGGTACCCCGAGGCCGCTTCGCTCAGAGGCAAACCTAGGTATTTTAAAAGAAGAAAACGTCAACATCATTCTCCACGGTCACGAGCCACTCCTCTCGGAGAAGATTGTTGATCTTGCAACAAGCCCAGAGATGATCGAGTATGCCAAGAGTAAAGGCGCTCAGGGCATTACGCTCGGTGGTATCTGCTGTACCGGCAACGAGGTCTTAATGCGCCGTGGCGTTGGCCCGGCTGGCAACGTTCTTCAGCAGGAACTTGCCATCACAACCGGCGTTGTCGATTCTATGATCGTCGACGTCCAGTGCGTCTTTCAGGGCGTCGTGGCGGCGGCGAAGAATTACCACACCAAGGTCATCACGACCAACGAGCGTGCGAAAATTACCGGTGCTGAGCACATCCAGTTCGATGAGCACAACGCCGAGGAGACCGCCAAGAGCATCGTTATGACGGCTATTGATAATTTTGTAAACCGCAAAGGCGACGTGTTCATTCCGGAACACAAGAAACCGATGATCGCTGGGTTCAGCCACGAGTATATCAAGTACATGCTCGGCGGAAAGTTCCGCGCATCCTTCCGCCCACTTAACGACGCCATCATCAGCGGTCGTATCCAGGGTGCGGTTGCCATCGTCGGTTGCAACAACCCACGCACCCCACATGATGACTCGCACAGGTACCTCGTCGAGGAGTTTATCAAGCGTGATATCCTCGTCGTCATGACCGGCTGCGCCGCACAGGGCGCTGCAAAGGCCGGCTATATGACGCCCGAGACCATGGATAAAGCAGGCGAAGGTCTCAAGGAGATCTGCGAGGCAGTCGGTATTCCGCCGGTGCTGCACCTTGGTTCCTGTGTTGATAACTCGCGCGTTCTCACCGTTCTCACCGAGATCGTCAACGAGGGCGGCCTTGGCGAGGACGTCAACGACCTGCCGGCAGTCGGTATCGCTCCAGAGTGGTACTCGGAGAAAGCGCTTACTATTGGGCTCTATGCAGTTGCCACTGGTGCATACGTTGTCTTCGGTGGTGTCCAGGCTCCGTATCGCGCAAGCAGTGAAATGATGAGGCTTACCACCGAGGGCTTCGAGGAGAAGTTCGGTGCCAAGTTCGAGTTCTTCCCGACAAAAGAGGAGATTCTCGAGGCTTCACTCAACCACATTCAGGCGAAGAGAAAAGCTCTGGGCATCGATACACAGAAAGAAAGAGTCCTCTTCGATATGGAGATGAGGAGGGAATTAAGTGTCTAAGATTATTGCTACATCAGCTATCAGGGGCGCGCATGAAACGGTTAACTTGGCCGAGGCCAAAATAAAAGAGGCCATCGATACCAAGGGCCCGAATCACGAAGTTGCGCTTCCTAATACCGGGTATTTTCTGCCGGTCATCTACGGATTAGCCGGTGAGAAAGTCGAGAAAGTCTCCGATATGGAGAGGGTTTTAAAGATCGCAAAGGATCTCCTTCCCGAGGAGCCGACTGACGAGTTGTGGCTTCCGTATCTTGGCAATACGCTCGATGCTGGTGTCGCCACGCTCTTCGGCGCGGAGATGATTATGGCGCTCCGCTATATCGGTATTGGTGACCCACCGGTTACCGATCGGTACCTCGGTGCTGCCGACGACGTCATAATGCGCGCGCGTGGCGTCGAGTTCGTCGATGGCTCTGCCCCTGGCTTTGCTGCTGTCGTCGGCGCTGCTCCAACAACTGAGCAGGCAGTTGCTCTTGCACGCGAGTTGCAACAGAAGAACCTCTACGTTTTCATGGCAGGATCAACAGACGGTGCATGTATCGTTGATCAGCTCGCTGAGGCAGGCGTAGAGATGGGGTGGGATACCCGATTGGTGCCGTTCGACCCGCACGTCTACGGCCAGATCTACTCAATCGGCTTTGCTACAAGGGCGGCTATGTCCTTCGGTGGTGTCCAGCCGGGCGATTATGAAAGAATACTGAGGTACAACAAGAATCGCGTGTTTGCATTTGTTGTCGCTCTCGGTGAGGTTGATCCGATCAAGTATGCAGCAGCTGCCGGTGCCATTAACTACGGCTTCCCTGCAATTGCTGATACCGATATCCCGCAGATATTGCCGACTGGTGTCTGCACGTACGAGCATGTCGTCTCCAACGTGCCGGTTGAGAACATCGTTCAAAAGTCGATCGAAGTTCGTGGCCTTAAGATCAAGATCGATAAGGTGCCGATCCCGGTCGCGTACGGCCCAGCCTTCGAGGGCGAGCGTATCCGCAAGGATGACCTCCATGCAGAGTTCGGCGGCTCGAAGAGCGATGCCTTCGAACTCCTGCACATGAAGGAGATGCATGAGGTTGAGGACAACAAGATTGAGATAATCGGTCCAGACCTCAAGGACATGCAAGAGAAAAAGGCCTATCCGCTCGCTATTCTTATCGACGTGGCCGGCCGCAAGATGCAGAAAGACTTTGAGCCGATTCTCGAGCGCCAGGTGCACCACTTGATTAACGGTGCTGAAGGTATTATGCATGTCTCCCAGCGCGACGTCGTCTGGATTCGTGCTGGAAAGAAGGCCGTCGAGAAGGGCTTTAGCCTCACTGACATCGGTCGCATCCTGCATACCAAGCTCTTAAACGACTTTCCAGCTATCGTCGATAAGGTTCAGGTAACCCTGATAACCGAAGGCGATCAGGTCAAGGAACTCTTGCCGATGGCCCGCGAAGAGTACCATGCTCGCGATGAGCGTGTCTCAGGCCTTACCGATGAGAATGTCGATACATTCTACAGCTGTACACTTTGCCAGTCATTTGCGCCAACGCACGTCTGCATTATCACCCCGCAGCGCCTAGGCCTGTGCGGTGCCTACAACTGGCTTGATGGTAAGGCTTCCTACGAGATTAACCCGACCGGTCCAAACCAGCCGGTCCTTAAAGGTGAGACGCTAAGCGAGGAGAAGGGTGAATGGTCCGGCATCAACGAGTACCTGGCACAGGCATCAAATGGGAGCGTCCAGAAACTGTTCGCCTACTCCATCATGGAGAACCCGATGACGTCGTGCGGGTGCTTCGAGGCCATCGTCGCACACCTCCCGCTGATTGATGAGGAGACCGGCGACTTTAGAAGCGGCTTCATGATAGTAAACCGCGACTACGCTGGTGAAACGCCATTTGGCATGACATTCTCCACAATGGCGGGCCTCGTCGGTGGCGGCATGCAGAACCCGGGTCTTGCTGGAGTTGGTAAGTACTACCTCGGCAGCCCGAAGTTCCTATCGGCTGATGGCGGATTTGCCCGCGTCGTTTGGATGCCGAAGGAGCTTAAGGAGCAACTTCATGGTATCCTACAGCCGCAAGTGGAGCGTACCGGTGACCCGGACTTCCTTGACAAAGTTGCCGATGAGACTATCGGTACAACAATGGAAGCAGTAACGGCGCATGTTAAGGCCGTCAATCATCCGGTGCTTTCGATGGAGCCGCTAGGCATGTAGTAATGAGTGGAATTCAGGCGAGCGAGTGCTTATCTATAGCACTCGCCCCGCCTCTGGTATATGATACCATCGACCCTTTTGGGTCAGGATTAATTACAACCCTTTTGGAGGTGAGTGAATATGGCCTTGACCGGCATGGACATTTTTAAACAATTACCAAAAACCAACTGCGGCCAGTGTGGTATACCTACCTGTCTGGCCTTTGCTATGAAGCTCGCCGCTGGTGGCGCATCGCTTGAGCAATGCCCACACGTGAGCGAAGACGCGAAGGCCCTGCTTTCTGAGGCATCGGCTCCCCCGATGAGGGGCGTTACCATCGGTGAGGGTGAGTACGCTCTTAAGATTGGCGAGGAGCTCGTCATGCACAGGCATGAGAAGACGTTCTTTAATCCTCCAGGCTATGCTCTGCTCGTTGAGGATACTGAGGATGCTGATACTATCGCTTCAAAACTGAGCAATCTTAAGGCAGCGACCTATGAGCGCGTCGGTCAAACCTTAAGGTCAAATCTTATAGCTATAAAAAATGCTTCTGGTGATACCGATACGTTTGCAAATACGGTTAAGAGCGTAATGGCTGGGATTGAGTACCCGATCATATTAATGGCCGAGCCCGCAGCGATCGATGCCGCTATGGCAGCCGCCAACCCGGCTAAGCCACTCCTCTACGCGGCGACCGCCGCAAATATTGATACTATGGCCGATCTTTCTAAGAAATATGGAGCGCCCCTAGCGGTAAAGCCGACCTCGCTCGAAGAGCTTGCTGATCTTACCACCAAGCTCGATGGCATGGGGATTAAAGACGTCGTTATCGATATGGGCACGCGCACCCTTAAGGAGACCCTCCAGAATCTCGTCTTTACCCGTCGTTTGGCGTTGAAGAAAAAACAGCGCCCGTTCGGTTATCCGACCATTACCTTCCCGGCCGAGGAGACCGATGACGACATGATGGAGACCATACATGCTGCGATCTATACCGTTAAGTATGGCGGCATCATGGTCCTTAGGGATCTAAGCCCAGAGAAGGCATACGCGCTCTACGTCCTGCGCCAGAATATCTACACCGACCCACAGCGTCCGATGCAGGTTGAGCAGGGCTTCTATCCGATTAACAACCCGAATGAGGATTCCCCGGTTCTTATTACGACCAACTTCTCGCTCACATACTTCATCGTTTCGAGCGAAGTCGAGGGAAGCAAGATGCCAGCCTGGCTCGGTATCGTTGATGTCGATGGCCTCTCGACGCTTACCGCGTGGGCGGCAGGCAAGTTCGTTCCGGAGAGGATCGCCGCTTTTGTCAGCAAGAGCGATATCCTCGAGAAGGTTAAGCACAAAACGATCGTTATCCCAGGCTACGTTGCCCAGATCAGCGGCGAGCTTGAGGAAGAGCTCCAGGGCTGGAAGGTCGTTGTCGGCCCGCGCGAAGCAGCCGATATACCTGCCTTCCTGAAGAGCTTCCAGCCGGTGATGGTTTAGAAGCATATAGCAATTTATTATTAGTGGGTTAGCGATTAGCTGATCACTAACCCACTAATCTTAGTTGCTGAATTGTAGCTCAAAATTGGAAATTGCAAATTTTAATGGGAGTCGATAAATCTGCAATTTACTATTTTAGCTGCTAGTTGTTTTCAGAGTAATGCGTAAGAAGAAAGGTTGCACCCATGAAGAGTGACGTCTCAAATAGTACTTCTCAGAGTGAGGCCTTTGAGAAGTGGATAATTGAAAATCCAGTTAAACCACCCTGTACGAGCGCCTGCCCGGTTAATGCAGACATCCAATCATTCGTTAGCCTGGTTGCTCAAGGCAGATTTAGAGAATCGCTCGATGTAGTGCGCGAGCGCTGCACTCTCCCGGGCTCATTAGGGCGTATCTGCCATCATCCGTGCGAGAGTGAGTGCCGCCGCAACGATATTGATGGCGCGGTAAACGTCCGGGCGATTAAGCGCTTTGCAGCCGATGTCTGCGTGGATGAGCCGCACTACGCCCCCGTCCCAAAAACCCGGGGCAAGAGGGTGGCCATCATTGGCGGTGGGCCCGCTGGCCTAACGGCAGCTTATAACCTTGCCAAGGATGGTTTCGATGTTACTATCTTCGAGAAGAACGATGCCTGTGGCGGCGCCATTTATGTCGGAGTTCCTAAGTACCGGCTTCCAAAGGATATCATCGCGTGGGATGTTGCGGCTATCGCTTCGCTTGGCGTTAATATAAAGACCAATACGACAGTCGGTAAAGATATCCAATTTGATGATATCGTCAAGGATTACGATGCCGTCCTCGTTGCAATCGGTCTTTCGGTCAGCCGCAGCATTCCGATTCCCGGACACGATGCCGCAGGGGTTCTTTTGGCCCTGCCATTTCTCAAAGAGGCTAACTTCAATGATAACGCCACGATTGGCAAGCGTGTTGTCGTTATCGGCGGCGGCAACGTCGCCTTTGATGTCGCCCGCTCAGCCCGGCGCCTTGGCGCCGAGGAGGTCAACCTCTGCTGCCTCGAGTCTGAGGGTGAGATCCCCGCTTTTAGCTGGGAGCTTGAGGAGGCTGCCGAGGAAGGTATCAAGATTAACCCCTCCTGGGGCCCGAAGGAGATCACTGTCAAGGATGGCAAAGTGGCCAGCGCCGTTTTCAAGCGCTGCACCCGCGTTTTTGATGAGAACCGCATGTTTAATCCGACCTACGACGAGAGCAAGCTCTTCGAGCTTGAGGCCGATAACGTTATCATGGCGATCGGTCAGGGGGCCGATATGACCGGCTTTACCGGCACCTCCCTTGAGGTCGATGGGCGCGGCAGGATCACGTGGGACCCCGCTACTTTAAAAACTAACCTGCCGAACGTGTTTGCGTGCGGCGAGGTTGTCACCGGCCCGGGCTCAGCCGTTGCCGCTATGAAAAATGCTCACCATGCCGCAACGGCTATCGAGCGTTTCTTAACGACCGGCACGGTCGAACCGGTTGTCATCCCGGAGCCGATCCCGATCGGCAAGCTACCCGATTTCACGGTCGAAGCGATCACTCGCAAGGAGAAAAACGCCATCAAAATGCTAGCTCCCGAAGAGCGGATTAAGAGCTTTGCGGAGGTAGAGATCGGCTTTGACGTTGAGACCGCCATGTATGAAGCACAGCGCTGTATGAATTGCAGCCGTGGCGCCGTGATGGCGAACCCGGAGAGCTGTGCTGCATGCCTTACCTGTGTGCGGGTCTGCCCGTTTGGGGCCCCCTATATGGCTGAGGCCCGCGTGGCTAACTTCTCGTGGGAGAGCTGCCAGTCCTGTGGCATCTGCGCGGCCGAGTGCCCGGGGAACGCGATTCAGGTCACGTTTAACGATGACACTAAGATTAACGAGGCGATTGATGCTGGAACCAGCGGCATTACCGTCTTTGGCTGCCAATATGCAGTACCGACCGTTAAAAACCCGGCGTCAAAGGCCACGCCCGCACCGCCGGGAGTAAATATGGTGAGGTTGATGTGCACCAGCCGCCTTGATGTTCAGCACCTGCTACGCGCAATCGAGAATGGCGTCGATGGCATTGCCGTTTTGGCATGTCCTGATGATACGTGCCGCTACCGTAAAGATACCAACTGGGCAGAGGTGCGCACTGAAAGGGCGAGGAAAATTATCGATGCTGCAGGTATAGGTGCCGAGAGGATTGCATTTATGGGGAGCCCCGGCTCACCTGAAGCGTTCAGCGAGATGATGGGTGAATTTAAAGCCAAGCTCAATGAGCTAGGCACCAATCCAGTATCTAAAGTGCTTGTAGGCCGATAGCTGAGAGCTAAAACAAGGAGTGTGCAAGAGATGATTGTTGCAGAGCCAAAATCTTTAGAAGAGATCAATCAAATGATTGATGGTTATGATAAGGTTCTCATGGTTGGCTGTGGCACATGTACCACCGTCTCGCTTAGCGGTGGGGAGCGCGAGGTCAATTTAATGGCAACCGCCGTGCGCCTATCCCGTAAGGTTGAGGGAAGAGATATTGAGATTGGCCAGCAGACCATCATACGTCAGTGTGATTGGGAGTATATCGATGAATTGAAAGATGTCGACGATTACCAGGCAATAGTTTCATTTGCTTGCGGGGCTGGCATTCAGGGCTTAGCCCGGAAGTTTACCGATATCCCGGTTTTCCCAGGCGTTAATACTAGCTTCATCGGTTTTAACGAGGGATATGGGCTGTTTAGTGAACAATGTAAGGCCTGCGGTGAGTGTATCCTCGATAAAACTGGCGGAGTCTGCCCGGTAGCTCGCTGTGCTAAAGGCCTTCTAAATGGCCCATGTGGCGGCACCAACAACGGCAAGTGTGAGATCAATAAGGATCAGGATTGCGCCTGGGTCCTCATATATAACCAGCTTGAAGGGCAAGGGAAGCTCGACAAGTTCAAGGAGATCCTGGCCCCGAAAGATTATAGCAAGGCCGGCAATATCCGCGTGCTGGATTTGCGCACGTAGGGGGAGGAAGAATGGGATTTAGAGAAGATATCCAAAACGGAAAGTTTGTCGTAACCGCCGAAGTTGGCCCTCCGAAGGGTACTGATATCACCGAGATGGTCCACCACGTTAAGGCGCTGAAGGGCAAGGTAGCGGCGCTTAACGTTACCGATAACCAGAGTGCAGTTATGCGCGTGAGTACTCTGGCGATCGCTAAGGTTTTGATGGATCTCGATGTCGAGCCTATCTATCAGATGACCTGCCGTGATCGAAATCGACTGGGACTCCAGTCCGACTTGCTTGGGGCGGCCGTTCTTGGCATTAAGAACGTCCTTGCCCTTACTGGTGACCACACCACGCTGGGCGATCACAAGGATGCCAAGCCGGTATTTGATATCGAATCGGTCCAGCTCCTCCAGGTTATTAACGGTCTTAACGAAGGTCACGATATGGCAGGCCTTGAGCTGCAAGGCACAACCGACTTCTTTGCTGGGGCCATCGTCACGCCGGAGGCAAATCCGTTTGAACCGCAGTTTGCAAAGTTTGAGAAGAAGGTCAAAGCTGGCGCAAAGTTCTTCCAGACCCAGGCGGTTTACGATATGAAGAAGTTTCACGCCTTCATGGACCGCGCCAGTGAGCATAACGTGCCTATCCTCGCCGGCATTCTCCTGTTGAAGTCTGCCGGTATGGCAAAGTACCTGAACAAGTTCGTCGCCGGCATATCCGTACCCGACGAGCTCATCGATGAGCTGGCACCGTTTAAGGGCGCCGATGCGCTGCAAAAAGGTATTGAGATTGCCGGGCGCCAGATTGCCGAGTTGCGGGATGTATGCGCTGGTGTCCACATTATGGCTATAGGCGCTGAGGATAAGGTTCCGGATATTCTTGCCGCAGCGGGCTTGTAGTCTGCAAGGTCTGCAGGCAGCCAATTGCCAAGTAGCCCATTGGCGATATGGACTTTGGGGGTGTTCTACACTAAACTCGGGCGTAGGGCTGTTCGCAGGGCTTAATCCGTGCGAACTAAGTGCTCGAAATTATGATGGAACAGGATGATTTATAGTGAAGATAGCTGTAACCGGTAAGGGTGGCGTCGGCAAAACAACCGTCGCTGCCGGCCTAGCAAGGCTTCTAGCTACAGAAGGTTACGATGTTATAGCCATCGATGCCGATCCAGATGCGAATCTGGCTTCCGCTTTGGGTATCGATCTAGATGACGCAGCAAGCATAGTGCCGATTGCAAAGATGAATGAGCTTATCGCCGAGCGTACCGGGGCCACCCCGGGGACGATAGGAGGATTTTTCAAGCTCAATCCAAAGGTTGATGATATCCCCGATGACCTAAGCGTTAAGGCCAATGGAGTAAAGCTCCTTGTGTTGGGTACGGTAGAGACGGGCGGCTCTGGCTGTATCTGCCCTGAATCGACCCTTCTCAAGGCGCTTTTAAAGCACGTGATCGTGCGGCGCAACGAGGCCGTTATTATGGATATGGAGGCGGGTATCGAGCATCTCGGTCGCGGCACTAGCGAATCGGTCGACGCCATGCTCGTAGTCGTCGAGCCGGGCCAGCGCAGCGTCCAGACGGCCCGCCAGATCGAAAAGCTGGCCAGGGATCTGAGAATCCCGCGGGTTTTCCTCGTGCTAAATAAGGTTCACGACAGTGGTGAAGAAGAGGTACTGCGCTCATATCTACCAGACCTACCGGTTATTGGGACGGTTTTCGAGCGTGAGTCAATCCGCAAAGCGGATCTTGAAGGAAAGTCTCCTTTCGATAGGGATCCGGACTACATCGCCGATATTAGGACTATCAAGGAGCGTCTGCGGGCAGAAATTGACGAACTGGCACTTACGGAGCAGGCCAAGTAGGGTAGGAGAGGCCAAGTGAAAGGCGCTCTTTATACTATAGAAGGCTCAATTTAGGGAAGGAGAAACATATGCTTATTATTGCCGAGAAGATCAACATCATGTCAAAGACGATCGGCCCGGCCATGCGCGAGCGCAATGCAAAGCCGATCCAGGAGCTAGCCCTGGCTGAGGTAGCTGGTGGTGCTCGCTGCCTGGATCTTAACCTCGGTCCTGGTACCAAAGATGGCCCAGCGATGATGGAGTGGCTTGTCAAGACTGTCGAGGAGGTTGTCGATGACAATATCCAGCTCTGTCTTGATACCAAGAACATCGAGGCTATGGAGGCCGGCTTAAAGGTGGTCACCAAACATACACCAATGATCAACTCGACAAACGCCGATATCGAGGTGCTCGATAAATATATGCCGATGGCCGCCACGTATGATGCTGACATCATCGCGCTTGCTATGACCTCGGCAGGTATCCCTCGTGACTGCAACGAGCGCCTTGAGAACGCCGCAATGATTATGGCAAAGGCCATGGAGCATGGCGTTGGGCTTGAGCGGATCTACCTCGATCCGCTGGTCCTGCCGATCGGTGTAGCCCAGCAGGATGCGATGGAGGTCGTCGAGGCCATTCGCCAGTTCCAGGTACTTAACGATCCTCCGATGAAGTCAGTAGTTGGATTGAGCAACATCTATAATGGAACGCCTAAAGAGCTCCACAGCCGCATGGGATACACGTTTATGACAATGCTAGCTGCTGCTGGCCTTACCGCAGCAATTGCCGATTCACTTGATACTGAGCTGATGGCAGTTGTAAAGACGGTTGAAGTGCTAAAGAACGAGATGCTCTATGCAGCGTCGTACCTAGACGATGTTCTCGGTGCTAAGGCTGGAGTGTAGTCAGAAACTAGAAACAAGAAACCAGAAACAATAGATATTAGCGTCTAGAAAGTGGGCTTAGGGTCGAGACAAGCTCGACCCTACAAAAACAAAGTGATCGCTATTTAAAAAGGCATTCTATGTCAGAAGTTATAGTTCTGGGAGAACTAAAAATTAAAATAGACGGCCGGTCCTTCGTGGCGCAACCGGGACAGACAATACTTGAGGTTGCGCGTGCCAACGGGGTCAACATCCCCCATCTCTGTAATGACCCGCGCTTGAAGCCGGGTGGCACGTGCGGCATGTGTCTCGTTGAGCTTGCCGGCGCGGGCGAGTCGGTAAAGGCATGCTCAACACCAGTGGCCGATGGCATGGTTGTATACACCCGAACCCAGGATTTGGTAGACAGGCGAAGGAAGCGCCTTGATGAGATCTTTGCAGATCACTGGGCTGATTGTATCGCCCCATGTCGCCTTGCCTGCCCGGCCGGCACTGATGCCCAGGGCTATATCGGCCTCATTGCGCAGAAGCGCTATCGCGATGCGGTGGAGCTCATCAAGCAGACGAATCCGCTACCAGGCGTCATCGGGCGTGTGTGTACGCGCCCTTGCGAGGATGCCTGCCGGCGCAATCTAGTCGATGAGCAAGTCAGCATCTGTTTCTTAAAGCGCTTTGTTGCCGATAGGGATAAGTTTTCAGGGGATCGCTTTAAGCCGGTCATAAAACCGGCGACCGGTAAAAAGGTGGCAATCGTCGGCGCTGGCCCAGCTGGTCTGTCCGCCGCATACTACTTAGCTATTGAGGGCCACAAACCGGTTATTTTTGATGCGATGCCGAAGGCGGGGGGCATGCTCCGTTACGGTATTCCCGCTTATCGTTTACCTAAAGATATACTCGATGATGAAATTGATGAGATCCTTGAGCTCGGTGTTGAACTTCGCACCAACCGGCGCCTGGGCAAAGACTTTACCATAGAAGAGCTGCAGAGGGATTACGATGCCGTCTTTCTCGGCATCGGAGCCCAGCGTGGTACCACCATGCGTATAGAGAACGAGGATGTACCCGGTGTTGTGAGCGGCGTTGGTTTCATACGCAGCATAGGCCTGCAGGACCCGATCAATATCGGCAAAAGGATCGCCGTTGTCGGCGGGGGGAATGTTGCAATCGACGCGGCCCGGAGTGCGCTTCGCCTCGGTGCTGAGAAAGTTTACCTGATATACAGACGTGGCCGTGCCGAGATGCCTGCCCTTGATGTTGAGGTCGAGGAGGCCGAAGACGAGGGCATCGAGTTCATCCTCCTCGCCAACCCGGTTAGGGTAATCGGGAAAGATAAGGTTGAGGGCATCGAATGCGTCCGCATGACCCTCGGTGAGCCGGATGCTTCAGGGCGCCGGCGACCTGAGCCGCAGCCAGGGAGCGAATTCACCCTCGAGGTGGATAATGTAATCACCGCCATCGGTCAGGCCATCGATGGGACCGGGGCTAAAGCGGTGATGGATGGTAAGTATATGGCGGCAGATCCCAGGACGATGCAGACGGCCATCCCCGGCGTCTTCGCCGCCGGCGATGCTGTAACCGGGCCCGGTGAGGCGATCCAGGCTGTGGCCGGCGGTCGCGATGCCGCCTTTGCCATCATCCAATATTTAAAAGGCGAGGCGATTGATCTCGGCCCGACCAAGCCGTTTAGCGCGGTGCGAGGCGGCGTTACCGCCGAGGACCTTGGCGTACAAAAGGCCAAGCGTGTGCCAATGCCGATCCTTGAGCCATCCCAGCGCTTAAGCTTGGGCAATTTCAACGAGGTCGAGCTGGGCTACAGCGAGGAAGAAGCAGTTAGAGAAGCGCAGCGCTGCCTCGAGTGCGGGTGCACAAAGCAGAATGATTGTGACCTTCGCGATCTTGCAATCGAGTACGATATCCAGCCGAACGATGACTACGAAGCGATGCGCCATTTTGCAATCGACAAGAGTCACCCGGTGGTGCTCCGCGATCAGAACAAGTGCATCCAGTGCCAGAAGTGCGTGCAAATCTGCGATGAAGTGGTCGGAGTTAAGGCGCTAGAGTACCGCATCACGCAGAACGATATCGTCCCGACCGGGAATGTTCCGCTTGCCGAAACCACGTGCGAGAGCTGTGGGCAGTGCATATCCGCCTGCCCGACGGCAGCGTTGGTGGAAAACCGGCCCAAGTTCGCCCGTGAGTTCCTCTGGCCGCCGAAGGTTACGACCACCACGTGTACCTACTGTGGTGTTGGCTGCCAGCTTGAGCTAAATACCGATCACGCCGGCAGGGTGTTTCGGGTTACCGAACAGCCTGGCACTGGCGTTAATAAGGGTAATCTTTGTGGCAAGGGCCGCTTTGGTTACCACTTTATCAACCATCAAGATCGCCTGACGTCTCCGCTTATCCGCAAAAACGGCGTGCTAGTTGAGGCATCATGGGATGAAGCGGTTAATCTTGTGGCGCTAAAGCTCTTTGAGGCGAAAAATACCTATGGGGCT
>DASQQM010000049.1:0-2768 GCA_035643475.1 Anaerolineae bacterium
AAGTGTAGGTGCTAACATCTGAATCAGCGGCGCGGTTTCAGCGTGCCAGCTGGGGTAATCTGTTAGAATAAGTTAAAATTATGTTAGGCCGCAGGAGTTCATAAGATGACAGACTATAAAGAGAAAATACAACTGACGGAAGAACAGGAGACGCTGTTGGTTCCTCTTTACTCTAAAGCCATCGAAGGCCAGCAACCCAACCCTATCTTTATTGACAAGAAAGCGCAAGAAATTCTTGAGCACATCGAATATGACTTCGCTAAGCTCAAAATTCCTAGAAAAACAGCGGTGATGCTCAGCATAAGAGCTAAAAAGATCGATGCCTATACGCGAGAATTCTTAGCCAGCCATCCCAGAGGTGTCGTAATCCATCTTGGGTGTGGTCTTGATAGCCGCTATACCAGAGTCAATAATGGGGAGGTTGAATGGTATGATCTGGATCTGCCGGCGGTCATCGATCTCCGGCGGAAGTTCTATAAGGAAACAGCTATGTACCATATGATCTCGTCCTCCGTTACTGACTTGGGCTGGATAGATACTATTTCACCACGAGGTCGCCCGGTACTGGTGATTGCTGAAGGGTTGCTGATGTACTTGAAAGAGGAAGAGATAAAAGCGTTGATCCTCAAATTGAAAGAGGCTTTTCCTGGATGTGGGTTGGTCTTTGACGCATTTAGCGTCTTGACGGCCAAACGTGTTAAAAAACATCCATCGATCAAAAGGACAGGGGCTGTTGTTCAATGGGGGATCGATGATGCCACGATGATCGAACAATGGGCAGAAGGCATACGGTTGAGGGAAGAATGGTACTTTACTCAATCTGAGGATATTGAAAAGCTTGGGTTTGGATATCGCCTGTCATTTAGGGTTGCCGGTCTTTTCACAGCTGCAAAAAAGGCACATAGAATACTATACTACAATCTGCTTTGACCTAGAACTCTATCTGGCAGCCCACGGTGCAGTACTCGAATTGCTCTGGCATCTGAAGCGATACCTGCTTTATGCCTTCGAATCCGCTACAGTGGATTGGTATCACCTTCTTGATGTTGAGCCTTTTAAACTCCTGTATAGTCCTGTCGATTTTCTTCTCGCCCGGGCCGATCAGGTGAAGGCCGCCTATCACGCAATACACCTCGTCTACACCGGTGATCTCCTTTGCTGCCTCTACTGTGTTTATGATCCCTGCATGGCTACAGCCCTGGAGCACCACTAGACCCTTGACGGTGTTGATGACTATGCCCATATCGTCGTGTAGCTTGTCCTCCACCAGGTCCTCGCCCTCTTTGCGTTTGAAGATCTTGAGCTCCTCCCATTCGTGCTTCCTTGGCACCTCGCCGGTGGTCATCACTCCCCTTGCCAGCTTCACCGGCTTAGCGTGGAATTCTATCTTGTGCTTCTTGGGGTCGGGTGTGGGGCTTGTGAGATCATACTTTACACCTTCCTTAGGCGTAAGATATCTCTCATAAAACACTTCTGGATGGGCAATTATCCTGCCCTTTACTTTCTCCAGGCCGCCCGTGTGGTCAATGTGGCCATGCGAGAAGACGATCACATCGATATCGTCCATCGTGTAACCCAGAAGCCCTAGGTTGTGCTCCATGGCGATTCCGGTCACACCAGTATCCACCAGAACCTTAGCACCTTCAGTCTCTATAAGGGCAGAAAAACCATGCTCCGCAAGGAAATTTCCTTGCGGACCAGAGAGGTGTTTGACCATCCCGCTATCCGGGATAAACTCCATTATCGTGTTATCAACCAGAATGGTAAGCTTGGCTTTGACGGCCTCCAACTTTTCAGCCATTATTCACGTCCTCCTTGAAATATCTGTATAACCAGGTACCAGGCACCGGTCAAATCAACTACCAGCTATAATAGCATATGCTAAGCAAAAGAGTGTGCACTTGCGAAGCTAAAAGCTCGAATAAGAACTCTCTGGTCGCTGGGCTGGCAAAGTCTTACTTCCATCATTTGTTGGGCAGCTTCTGAATTATTAATCCGTTCTCTTGATAATCATAAGCACAATATCGTCAGTCAGATGGCCGTTCGCAAACTCCTTAGCATCATTTATAATTCTATCTGCAATTTCTTGCGCCTTTAAGTGGGAGTATTTCTCAATAAGCTTACCAAGACGCTCAATACCGAAGAATTCTTTGTCCCGGCGCAGTTCGATAATGCCATCGGTATATAAAGCCAAAATATCACCGGGTGATAACTTTACCCCTACTTTTTTATACTCATAGTCTGGAATCAGAGCAAAGGCCGGGTCAGTGCCAATTATGGGCGTAACTTTTCTATCTATCGCCGAAAATAAAAGTGGGTATGGATGACCAGCTATGCCTAAAAGCAACTGCCCACTTATCGTATCATAGGAACCGTATACAAGCGTAACAAAATGATTTTTAATAAGCTGACTTGCAATAACACCGTTTGTCTGCGTTAAAAGACTTGATGGGTCGGGATAGTGAAAAGAACATGTCCTGATCGTATATCTTACCATTGCCGCATCTGCAGCAGCCTCAATACCCTTGCCAGATACGTCTCCAACAAAAAGACCCACCTTCCCATCTGGCATCTCAAGGGCATCGTAGAAGTCACCGCCAACAACCGCTGCTTCGGTTGCTGAAGCATAAAATATACCGATATCGGTCTGCTTAAGTTTAGGCAGTTTCTCAGGGAAAAAGCCGCGTTGAAGGACTTCTGAAATATGCCGTTGCTCTTCAAAAAGATTAATGTTGTCTATCGCAACCGCTGCTTGGCCGCCGATTGAT
>DASQQM010000050.1:0-6072 GCA_035643475.1 Anaerolineae bacterium
GGTTGATGCTGACAGAATTACTCGCTGGTTTAGAAACACGGTAAAAGCAGCAAAAGAGAGTGGGCTTATCGATCTCAACAAAAAGGTAACATTTCATAACCTGCGGCATACATTTTGCTCTATCTCAGCGGTCGTAAATGAGAACCAGTTTATTACGCAAAAACTGGCCGGCCACTCCAATATTGCGATTACAGCTAAGTACTATGTGAAGTTGGAACGCGGTGCTAAGCAGAAGGCCGCAACCCGGGTAAGCGACACGATTTTTGGGAGTCGTTAGAATTTTCATTAGAAATTTAGGGCTTAAAAGCACAAAAGCACCGATAAGAAAATCGGTGCTTTTAATGTTTTACCTGGTAAACCCTGGTGCCCGAGGCCAGACTCGAACTGGCACGTCCACAAGGACGGCGGATTTTAAGTCCGCTGCGTCTGCCTATTCCGCCACTCGGGCATATCTGCGAGGCATTTCGCCTCTATCTCGTCTGGCCTTCATCGTCAACCGCATTGGATTCGATAGCTAGGCCATCATCGTATCGCGCAATAATTTTACCAATTCTCGTGCTCTAAGACAATATCACGCGATCAACGGCGTGACTGACCGGCCACAGAGACTGCGGATAGATAAAAAAGCCGCCGTGTCCGACGGACACGGCGGCGATAACGTTTCGGCCAAAACGTCGAGGGGAGGAGTGTTAAGGACGTCCTTCAATAGATATTGTACGCCGGTCATCAAAGCATCGTCAACATGAGTAAACAGGCACGCTCATTAACCATCCAACGAGTAGAGAAGCCCATCGAGGATATCCTTTTCACTTATAACCATCTCGGGAAAGCACAGCTCAGATATCGTCTCGTCAAGTATCAGCGCGCCGGCAACTATAACGTCCGCCCTCCTTGGGTGCATCCCCACAAGCTTCCTTCGTTCATCAACCGTCAGCGAGGCAAGCTTTGTAATCAGGCCTTTGAGCTCGGTAGAGGTCATTTTTGAGCCGTGAACCCTCTCCGGGTCATATGGCTCGATCTCGTAGTAGACGGCTGACAGCTGGGTTGCTGTCCCAGCAACCGCAATCATGATTGAGGGATTTACTCCGGCGATCTCTTTAAAGACCGGCTCTGTGAGCCTCCTAACCATGCCTCTTGCCTCTATAAGCTCCTCTTCAAGCGGAGGGTCGTGCTTCATGAAAAGCTCGGTCAAGCGCACAGAGCCTATATCGATGCTCGCCGCTCCGAAGACTTGGCCCTCCTTGCCATAGATGTACTCGGTGCTGCCGCCACCGACATCAACTACGAGCGCAATATCGTCCTTGGAGAAGAAGGAGCCCGATCCGGTCGCTCCGGCAAAGGTGAGTCGCCCCTCCTCCTCGCCCGATATCACCTCGATGGTGAGTCCAAGCTTCCGCTTGATCAGCTCGATAAACTCAGCCGCATTCTCTGCATCCCGCATTGCGCTCGTCGAAATAATCCTCGTTCTCTGCACACCATGACGGGCCATGAGGTCCTTATATTGCACAAGCGTTGCGAGCGTGCGCTCCATCGCCTCTTCCTTAATGGTGCGTGTCCGGTCTACTCCCTCGCCAAGGCGAGTGACCTCCATCGTTCGAAGAATATCCTGCCACTCGCCATCTTTTTTGGCGATTAAAAGCCTGACCGAGTTGGTCCCTATATCGATAACGCCCGCAATCATGACCGATCACAGCGCTCAGTGCACTTGGGCTCTGCTATACTATCGTGGATCATCTCCCCAACAGGGTTTTCTCCGGTCGCCAAGTAATGCGCATAATGTGCATGCAAGCACTTGATCGCATGCAAATCCCTTACGCCTCCGATCCCAGTATCCATCACCGGGTGATCGGGCTTTACTCCAGTGAGTCTGCGCCTCGCCTTATAATCTTCCTGCGCATTACGAAGCCGCTGGCGGAACAACACATCCCCCGCTATTTTCTCCTGGAGCCTTTCGGCCCACCCCTCGTCCTCAAGGCGTGATATTGCTTTTGCCTTAAGCGGACACGTAATCCAGTAGAGGGTCGGGAAGGGTTGCCCCTCTTCCAAAAATGTATCGGTCTCTATGACCTGCGGGTAACCAAGAGCGCACCGCGAAGCGACCCCTCTTAAGCCCCTCGGCTCCCTTTTAATCTGGTTACGTATCACTTTTACATCAGTTTCGCTTACAATGTTACCCATAATACCAGCACCTTCAGCACGATAAAGAACAAAAAAGCATCCCTTACGGATACTTTTTCGAAAAAGTATATGTAACTTTTTATTACTAATTAGAGCTAATTACGCTTAGCTTCTCGGTTTCTCTTGATGTCTCCCAGTTTCTCTTCGCTCTGCTTGAGGAAACTCTTTAACATCCGCTCGAACGAGTCACTACCCTCTTTTTTCTCGTACGTTCTGACCTGAACTTCCTCTTTTGGCTGCTCCACCAACTGCTTCAGGGAGAGATCAATCTTGCCATCTGGCTTGACAGCCACTACCTTTGCCGTTACCGTGTCATTCTCACGAAGGAAATCCTTAACATCCTTGACGTAGGAATGCGCGATTTCTGAGATGTGGATGAGACCCGTCCGCCCACCGATCAACTCAACAAATGCGCCGAAGTTTGTGGTTTTTACCACTTTCCCCTCGACGACGTTTCCAACTTCTAGCGACATACGTGTGTTGCAAAAACTCCTTTCAGTCTAATGAAATAAATTTTCCCATTTTCTGAGGTTATATGTCAAGAATTGGCCGTCTTACGGCTAAAATACGCGTGAAAAAATGCTCGTGACCCTCTGCCATAAGGGAGTAGAGGCATCCTCTCTATTTTTCTCGGCGTTATTATCCGCTTCCTTTACCGACTTTTGCGAATCGCCAGGGACAATGACCACTAATTCTTCGTCCGGTTTCACTAAGCCCAGCTTTCTGGCGCTCTGCTCCACGTACTCATCTGAGCTCAAGCGATTGATATCCTTCCTGAGCTTACCGTTCTGCTTTTCTATCTTAAGCAATTGTCCATTAAGCCTTGCCAACTCGCGGTTCTGCTCAAGACGATATGTGATGGGATAGATAGCCCATGCAATAAAAGCCACCGATACCCCAAGCATAACTATGCGGCCGATGTTGAGCTTCTTCCTTCTTTTAGGCCGCAAAACCCTGACATTGCTTGTGGCCGCTCTCGGGCTTCTCTTCTGGTGCGTCCTTTGGCTTTTCTTTTGATTCTTTCTTTGATTTACTTTTGCGTTCAATGCTGCCTCGTGTGCTCCGTCTATACTGCTACGTCCTGATTGCTACGTTTTATACATCGATTACTGCATATAATGGTAGGTGATCTGAGCCCTTAACCGAAGGAACTCCACTATCTATTATACTACAACCGCTTGATATAAAAAGATAATCAATTCTTTTTCTTGGATTATCAGCCGGAAATGTTGGTTTCGGGTTATTTGAGAAAGCATCGATGAGGATTCGTGAGAGCGCTTTTATCTCATCAGTATCCGGCTCCGAATTAAAATCCCCGGCGAGCACTACTTTCTCGCCCGTTAGCGCCTGAATAATACCCAAAAGCTTCTCGTTCTCGGCTACGCGAGGCGTACGCGCCACATTAAGGTGTACCCCAACACAGGTTACCCTGACCCCGTGAACATCGATATCGGTTACGAGGGCTTTTCTCGGCTCCCAAGAATACGAAAGCCGGGAATAGCTGGTCTGGATAAACGCACCCCTTGAGAGTATCGCATTACCGAACCCAACGGGCCCGATCCCAAAGCTAGGCGAGAAATAATAATTCATGGAGAGGTGCCCGGCAAGCCACTTCGCCTGATCGATAAACCCACTTCTTGCTACATACCTATCCACCTCGTTAAGGATGGCAATACCGGGATTGATATCCGCAAGGACCTCCAGTACCCGTTGTAGGTCTTGCTGGTTATCCATCCCAAGACCGTGCCGTATGTTCCAGGTCGCCACTTTAACTTCCATGGTCTTCTACCCTAAAAGAAGGTAACCTAAACCCGGTGCACTTTTATGAGATTGGTCGTTCCAGGAACGTTAACCAATACCCCTGCAGTGATTACCACCTTATCGCCCTTCTCAATGAGGCCGGCCTTAAGTGGGACATCGACGGCAATATCGAACATGTTATCGAGATTTACGCTCGGACCGCCCCGTAATGGGATAACGCCCCAGGAGAGCTGGAGCTGGCGCACTACCTCTTCGCTCGGGCTTATCGCGATTATCGGCTGCGCCGGTCTGTGCTTTGCAACCTGGCGTGCCGTCTGTCCGGACTGGGTTGAGGTAATTATCGCCTTAGCCTGGAGTGCAGTGGCGATCTCGCACGTAGCCCCGCTTATCGCCTCTGTCGTCCCCCTTACCAGCCTGCTTCTATCGCCCCTGTCGACACAATAGCCAAGCACCGTTTCAGCGGTAACTATGCTTCTCTCCATCATATCGACGCTCTCGACGGGGAATTTACCCATTGCGGTTTCGCCCGAGAGCATAAGCGCATCGGTTCCGTCCAGCACGGCATTTGCCACGTCGCTTACCTCAGCCCGGGTGGGGCGGGGATTTCGTATCATCGAATCGAGCATCTGCGTTGCGGTAATGACTGGTTTGCCGGCTATGATGCACTTGTTAATTATCATCTTCTGAACCAGGGGGACTTCTTCAGTGGGCATCTCGATGCCGAGGTCGCCACGCGCGACCATTATGCCGTCAGCGGTATCGATTATTGCATCGATATCCTTGACCGCTTCCGTCTTCTCGATCTTCGCAATCACCCTCGCCTTGCTGGTAGCCTCTGAAATCAGCCCCTTCAGCAACTTCACGTCATCGGCGCTTCGAACGAAGGATAGTCCGACCCAGTCCACACCATGTTCCAGGCCAAACTCTAGATCATCGCGGTCCTTGTCGGAAAGCGGCGAAAGGCTTACCGTTACGCCGGGAAGGTGCACCCCGCGCCGCGACCTCAGAGGACCACCCTCTATCACCTTGGTGCGAACATCCTCTCCTTTTATATCTATAACCTCAAGGATGATGAGGCCTTCATCGATAAGGATGGTGTCGCCCGGTTTTACGTCCCGTGGCAATCCCGGGTAATTGATCGAGATGATATCCTTCGTTCCCGTTATCTGCCGCGTGGTAATGGTGAGTTCATCGCCCTCATTTAGTATCACCTCATCCCCCTCTACATCGCCCGCCCTGAGCTTGGGACCGGCGAGATCCATGAGGATGGCGATCGGCCTTCCGGTCTCTTCCTCGAGTTGCCTCACATTTGCTATGGTTACCTTGTGATCGTCATGGCTTCCATGCGCCATGTTTACGCGCACCACATCCATGCCCGCATTGAGCAGCTTCCGCATCATCGCTATATCCCGGCTAACCGGACCGATTGTGCAGACAATTTTCGCATGTCTCACAGAAAAACCCTCCAGATGTGTTATAGATCGGTAAGTAGCCAACAGCCATTGACAGGCGGCCAATGGCTATGGATTATGCAGGTTCTGATATCAGCTTCATTATTTACCCATTCGCGCGTTCATCGGTTTAACGCTGTATGTTATAAAACGCCGCGAGCCCGGGATACCTCGCCGCCACGCCCAGCTCCTCTTCTATGCGCAAGAGCTGGTTGTACTTCGCTACCCGATCCGTTCTCGACGGCGCACCGGTCTTTATCTGCCCTGCGTTTACGGAAACCGCCAGATCCGCGATAGTGGTATCCTCCGTCTCACCTGAGCGATGGGATACGACCGCGCTGTACCGTGCCTTCTGCGCCATGTCGATCGCCTCAAGGGTTTCGGTGAGCGTTCCGATCTGGTTTAACTTGATAAGGATCGAATTGGCCGTTCCCGTCTTTATACCGGTCTCAAGCCTCTTTACATTGGTCACAAAGAGGTCATCTCCAACGATCTGGACCCTACCGCCTACCCTCTCGGTGAGCTGCTTCCACCCGTCCCAATCATCTTGCGACATTCCATCCTCTACAGATATAATCGGGTACCTCTCGGTAAGTTCCGCATAGTAACCCACCATCTCGGATGCGGAGAGGGTGCGGCCCTCTCCCTCGAGGACGTAGTTTCCATCCTTATAAAACTCGCT
>DASQQM010000051.1:0-7844 GCA_035643475.1 Anaerolineae bacterium
TATGCTCGCTCTCGACCGGTAGGAACTTCGTTTTTACCTTGCCATCGGCGACGAATTGGGCGAACTCCTCGACCACCTCGGTTTGTGGGGTGATAGGGTAGGCCGCCACCATGTGCGGTTCCACCTGGCGCATCGCCTGCGCGCACGCTCCGTTCCCGGTGTATGCAACCCGTATGGCCATTATTCTTCATCCTCCTGAAGATCGCACCAGGGTGCGGTGTCGGGCTTGTTGCGTGCGGGCGGCTCCCAGTCCTCGTCCTGGTCTAGTTCCGCCGAGGGCCAAAAATCGGGATTGCCTGGCTCGGGAGCCTGATCCTCTTCACCAGCGAGCGCCTCTCGTTCTCGCCCGCCATGGTGATGAAGTTCGTGCGACTCGGGGGCCGCTTTGCCTTGGGATGGCCACTCACACTGGTACTCGGCTTCGTGTTCTGGCTCGGCACCCTCCTCGGGTTCACCCTTGTGACGCGGCCCGTATACTTTGGTTTCTCCCTTGTCTGCCGGTTCGCTGGGGAATTCTTCTTCGGCTTCGGATAGTATCATGGTTCAAACCCCCAATCCGCTTATCTTCATACCTGTGGTTTTCATACCAATTATCTCCGTACTGTTTTCTGTATAGCTTTGCGATAGCTCTACGCTCTATGCGCGCTCCACTATATCTCCTCGGTCATAGCTATCGCATCAACTGGGCACTGATCAGCGCAAACACCACAGCCTTTGCACCGGTCGTAGTTTATTCCGGTCACTTTCTCGTCTTTTACCAGGTATGCCCCGTCCGGGCAAAACATCCAGCACAACATTCACTGGATGCACCTTTCTTCTATCCAGATCGCCTTTTCGGTACGCCAGTCGCCAGTGTGATAGCGATCGGCGTTTCCGGCATCCACGATAATCGCGCCCTCGGTGATATCACGCCAGCCTGGTTTTCCCTTAACTTCCTCAACGGGCTCGCCATCGTAAATGTGCAGGTGATCGTGGGCGTTTCCGTGGGGATGCTCCTCGCTCATTCGCCGTGCACCTCCTCGTACGCGCGTCGCAGTGCGTCAATATTTGCCTGTAGCATCTTGGGACTCAGCTTTGGCCCAAAGAGCGTTCGCAGCTCCTCCTCGACAGTGTCCACGCTCAGTATCGCGGTAGCCTTAATCAGCGCACCAAGCATCGGCGTATTGGTGATGGGCCGTCCCATGGTCTCGTTGGCAATGGTCGTGGCATCAACAGCAAACACTTTACCGTAGCTAAGCCCGATCTCCTCACGTAAGTGCTTCGCTGAGTGCCGGCAGTTGACGATGACCGTGCCATCCTCGATAAGCCCCTCGGTAAACGGAATTTTGCCGACGAGCGTGCGATCGAGAACAACGACTATGTGCGGCGAGGTGACGTGTGAGAAAAGCTTGATCGGGTCGTCGTCAATCCGTGTGAATGCCTGAATGGGCGCCCCGCGACGCTCCGGTCCATACTCGGGGAATGCCTGTATATGCTTGCCCTGGGCCAGCGCCGCTGCAGCCAGCACCTTGGCGGCCGTCACAACGCCCTGGCCGCCCCTGCCATGCCAGCGTATCTCTACCATCGCATACTCCTCAATAGCATCGATAACCTAGGATAACCTACATCGTTGTCAATCGCGTCCTTTTTTCATAGATACCCTAATCACCGGATTTTTATTGTTTGCTGCACGGAGCAACACGCTTTTCGTAGTTGCTGCCGGGTAGTGTCGTCATACACACTGATAGTATCCTGGGCTGCTGTGGCTTAGATGGGGTGTGGAGATAATTAGGGGCCAAATATTTAGAGTCCTGTAATTTTAAGAGAAAGAAGCAGAGTATTTGCGAGATATCAAAGGAATTAGACAATCAATAACGCTTCCCAGTGAGCTTAGGAATGTACGGTGTCTCTTACTTCTGGCGAGTTAAACAGGCTGGTGATTAGGTAATATATAAGAGAGGACGCAGTAAGATGCCTTCTACAAAGCAGTCTATAAGTAATAAGAAAGCTAGCTTTAGGGCATGCATAGAATGGGGGATTACAATGAGGAATAGCTTATTTAAACGATTATTGCTGTCCATTTTAGTTATTGTTCTGGCCTTACCCATTGCTGCATGCCCATCAATAACCCCTGGATCTACTACTACTACCACCTCTACTACCTCTACCACTACCCAGCCAGCTATCCAGGCATGTGGGGGCGAGAAGCTACCTGCGGTAGACGAAGCTGCAGAAAACCCTGACTTCAAAGAATTCCGCGATCAGTTACTTGCTGCAGTCAGGCGAAAGGATGTCGATTTCTTAAAGGAGCACCTCGATGAAAATATCCGGGGAAGTTTCGGCTCAGAGGGTAACGGTATTGATTCTTTTATGCAGATGTGGGGATTAACTACGGACCCAGAGAAATCGAAACTTTGGCTTGAACTTGGCGAAGTTATGCGGCTCGGCGGTACATTTACTGATCAAACCAAAACAGAGTTTACCGCTCCTTACGTTTACAGTAACTGGCCGGAGAAGTATGATGCTTTCACGTACGCTGCCATTATTGCTAATAATGTTAATCTTCGCTCAGCTCCAAATACTAATTCAAGCGTTGTATGCAGGCTAAACCATAACATTGTAAAACTTACTAGCCCAGCAATTAATAAGAGTGGCTGGAACCAGGTTCAAACTACGTCTGGGACTTCAGGGTATATCCTTGGTACGTACGTTCGAAGCTCCGTTGATTACCGTGCCCGATTTAAAAAAGAGGATGATGTGTGGAAAATGGTCTTCTTTATTGCTGGCGATTAGCTGCGATAATTAATTCTTCCAAAGCCTTGATGAACGAACTCTAATCCGGAAGGACACCTTAAAAGATGAGCGCGTTATAGTGCATAAATAGTGTTCGCCAACATAAAGAACTATAACTTCGACATATAATCCGCTAAGTATCTTAACGAATCCAAATTAAAGTAGTGCTCTGCGAGTGAGACACCAACATGAGAAATTGAATTTACGAGCTATTCCAGGACGCCGCCCAGCGCTGCATCGAAACCGTCGTTTATGCACGTTTCCAAAACTTGCTCAAGAACAGGCACAGCTGCTGCAACGGTAGGGGATAGATCCTCCTCGTAGCCGAATGACTCGCCGCCTACGGTGAGAAGAATTGTTATTTCGGGGAGTGTGCCGTAGAGCGCTTGGGTGAAGGTAAGTAGGCTCGACGGATCAAGATGGTGCGTGGTAGCACTCAAAGGGTTTGTATGTGGTGTTATAGCTCGGCAGGATATGTGCCCCGGCGCCTGGTCACAGCATGCATCGACAAAAACTACAAGCTCAGACCTGCTGATCTCATCGGCAAGTTCTGGTGTTAGTTGGTAAAGCGCAAGAACTTTTATATTATCGCTCGCAACTCTCTCAGCAAGTTGCTTGGCGACAAACCACCCCAGGCCGTCATCGCCTCGCAGCGGGTTTCCATATCCAATAACGGTTATACATGCCATAAGTCCCGACCCCACACTATTAATCTCGTCTTATTTCATGCAGCATAGTCCCGTCTGGTCCGATCAATTGAACCTGCATCGGCATTTGACCAATTGTGTGGCTTGCGCAGCTCAAACACGGGTCGAACGCCCGTATAACAGCCTCAATACGGTTGAGAGCTCCTTCTGGTATTTCCGTTCCCTTTATGAAGTGCCTGGCCACTTGCAGAACGCCCTGGTTCATCGCGGTGCTGTTGAAGCCAGTTGCAATTGTTAAGTTAGCCCAGGTAACGAGGCCCTGATCGTCGATTTTGTAGTGATGGATGAGCATGCCTCGCGGGGCTTCGGCTACACCGATGCCCTCGGTACAGTTGGGCTCGGCCTTGGCTCGAATGCGTGTGCTCAGAACATGTGGGTCGTTCAGAAGCACTTCTAGCTTCTCAACGCAGTAGAGAATCTCGATAAGCCGTGCGTAATGGTAATGGAACGAGCTCAGCACGACGCCTCGCTCAAGCGTTCGAAATTCCGCCCACTCTTGAGCCGCCTGCGGCATATCTACCTTATCGATGATATTCAAACGAGCCAGCGGCCCGACCCGCAGGGTGTTATCCGGCGCTGGCAGCGGCCTATACGAGGGGAACTTAATATACGTCCAGGGCTCAGCCCTCTCGCTGATGTACTTCTGGTAACCCGTGGGATCGAGTCCGTCGGCGATGATTTTACCGGTCGAATCGACAACGCGCATCAGCCCATCGCTGTACTCAAGCTCGCCTTCCGGCCCGACTATGCCAATAAAGAGAGTGGGGAAGTTCGCAAAGGTGCGAATCTCATCCCTGTAGTTATCCATCGATTGCTTATACCAGGCAAGCGAGCGGCGTGCAGCCTGCAGTGCCTCTGGGAGCATTGCCAGTATTTCCTCACGTGCTTTGGCCGTTAGTGGAGTGCTAACGCCGCCCGGGACGATCCAGCCCGGATGAACCCGTTTTCCCGTACTTGCCATATGCGCGATAACCTGCTGGCCAAACTTGCGAAGGTAGACACCATCGTGCGCAAGGCGTGGATTAGCTTCTGCCACGCCAAACAGGCTGCGCTTTGCAGGCTTAGCATCCATCCCCAAAAGAAGGTCCGGGGAGGAGAGGTAGAAGAGGCTAAGCGCATGTGATTGGATAACCTGGGCAAGGTTGGCGATTTTTCTAAGCATGGCTCCCGCACTCGGAACTTTCACGGATAGGATACCGTCGCACGCTTTCGATGAAGCTATTGCATGGCTGACCGGGCATATGCCGCAGATGCGCTGCATAATAAAGGGTAACTCATAAAATGGGCGCCCCTCACAGAACTTCTCAAACCCCCGAAACTGGGTCAGGTGCAATCGCGCGTCCTGAACTTGTCCATCGTCACCAAGGTGGACGGTTATTTTAGCATGGCCCTCTATGCGAGTTACCGGAGCTATTGTAATATCTTTTGGCGCCATGAGTTCCTCCTATCCAAAACGATTTTTGATGTCCGGATGACGCCCTTCCAGAAGCTCGGTTAAGACAGCGTGGATCAAATCTGCCGAGGGCGGGCATCCAGGTATAAACACGTCCACGTCTATGATCTCGTGAATCGGCACAGCGTAAGGTAAAAGGGTCGGAACCTCTCTGCCGGGGAGCGCTGAGCCGTTATCCGTGTTCTCGACGAACGCGCGGCCTATGACGTCGGCGACCTTAAACGGGTTGCGATATGCCACGATATTGCTGGTTACCGCGCAATCACCAAGAGACACGAAGATTTTCGTGCGCTTGCGCATAGTATGAGCGAAATGCTGCTGCTCATCACTGCCAATGGCCCCCTCGACCAATGCGATGTCAACGTTTTCTGGGTACTCTTTGGTATCGACGAGCGGGCTGTATACCAGGTCCATCTTGTCGGCCAGGTCGAGGAGCCGCTCGTCCATATCGAACACTGACATATGGCAGCCCGAGCACCCATCAAGCCACACTGTTGCTACTCGCGGTTTTCCCATGAGCTTTCACCTCGCATAATTCGTAGGTATGGTAAGAACTTGTGCTCTTTCCGCCCTTCGCCGATAGACATGCCTTTCTCATATATGGCCCCAACTGGACATACGTTGACACACTTACCGCAGCTCGTGCAGGTCGGCGATTCACCCCAGGGCTGGTTGAGGTCGGTGATTATCTTGTCATTTACGCCCCGTCGCATCATGCCCAAGGTATTGGCCCCCTCGACCTCCGCACATGCCCGTATGCAGCGCGTGCATAGGATACAACGGTTATGATCGAGCACGAACTTATCATGCGTCGCATCGATTTCGAAGCCCGGATAGAGGTAGGGGTAACGGATGTGAGTTATGCCAAGTTCTAGGGCCAGGCCTTGTAGCTCACAGTTTCTGTTCGCCACGCAGATTGCGCAGATATGGTTTCGCTCAGTGAAGAAGAGCTCGAGGATCATCCTACGGTAATTTTCCAATCTACTCGAGTTCGTTGTAACTTCCATGCCTTCCCAGACATATGTGGTGCATGATGTGAGGAGCTTGGGTACGCCTGTTACCTCAACGACGCACAGGCGGCAGCCCCCATAATTCGTTAGTCCATCGAGCTGGCACAGGGTTGGTATGCGTATGTTGTTTTCGCGCGCTACATCGAGAATCGTCTGGTCTTCACGGCCGGCAACATCTTGGCCGTTTATCTTAAGCGTTTTGACGCGGAGCTCTTGTCTCATTCTCGCACCTCCAGGACCTCTTCGTATTCACCGGCTTTCTTAAACTTGCACACGCCGGCGGGGCAGCGCTTCTCCTCGATATGCGCCCTGTATTCGTCGCGAAAGTAGCGCAGTGTGCTCAACACCGGGTTTGGCGCCGATTGGCCAAGCCCGCACAGGCTCGCGTGCCGTGTCATGTCGCAGAGATCTTCGAGCAGGGCAAGGTCATGCATGGTGGCCGTGCCATCGGTTATTCTCTCCAGGATTCCGTGCATCTGTACGGTGCCAACGCGACAGGGGATGCACTTGCCACACGCTTCGGACATACAGAAATTCATGAAATACTTGGCTACATCGACCATACAGGAGGTCTCATCCATTACGATCATGCCGCCGGAGCCCATGATCGAGCCAACCTGCTGAAGCGACTCATAGTCAACCGGCAAATCGAGATGCTCTTCGGGAATGCAGCCGCCGGATGGGCCGCCGGTCTGCACCGCCTTAAACGTGCGCCCATCTGGAATACCGCCGCCGAGTTCAAAGATAATCTCGCGAAGCGGTATACCGAGCGGTACCTCGATTAACCCCGTGTTGTTGATCCTGCCGACCAGGGAAAATACCTTGGTTCCTTTGCTTTTTTCGGTGCCGGTGGCGGCGAACCAGTCGCCGCCTTTGCGGATAATCGCCGGGATGTTGGCAAACGTCTCGACATTGTTGATAAGAGTTGGGCGACCCCATAAGCCCCGCTCAGCGGGGTATGGCGGACGTGGGCGGGGAAGGCCACGCTGTCCTTCAAGTGAGGAGATAAGCGCCGTTTCTTCACCGGTGACAAATGCGCCCGCACCGTAGCGTAGCTGCACATCGAAGCTGAACCTAGTGCCGCCGATGTTGGGGCCGAGCAGCCCTTTCCGTTCTGCCTGTTTTATCGCAGTTTTCAGTCGCTCTATCGCGAGTGGGTATTCGGCCCGAATGTAAATAAATCCATGGTTGGCGCCGACCGCGTATGCTCCGATGATCATCCCTTCAATGACCTGGTGGGGATTGCTCTCTATGATACTGCGGTCCATGTATGCTCCTGGGTCACCCTCATCGGCATTGCAGATGGCGTATTTGTCGCCGCCGCTGTACGCCTTGGCCACGGTACTCCACTTCAGGCCAGTCGGATACCCTGCGCCGCCGCGACCACGCAGGCCGCTTCGTGTTACCTGTTCGATGACCTCTGTTGGGGTCATCTCGGTTAGCGCCGTAAGCAGGGGCTCGTAGCCCCCAACCGCGATATAGTCCTCAATGCGATCAGGGTCGATGAGGCCGGAGTGCTCGAGCACGATCTTTTTCTGTCGCATGAAAAATGGTGCGTCAAGCGAGCGAACATTACCGCCATCGCTCTCCTCAGCCGTACTCGCAGCACCGGCCTTCTTGCTCTTGCGTCCCGTCTTTTTATCCAGGCTCTTGATTACCTTTTCGGCATCACCGGGGGTGATGCCGTCGTATACTTCACGTTTTGACTCGACCACTACGATCGGCCCCTGAGAGCAGAGACCTACACAGCCCACTCTCTCAATGAGCACAACATTCTCAAGGCCATGCTGTTTAACCTCTTCTGTTAAGGCATCCTTGACCTGGTCGCTGCGGAGCGATAAGCACCCGGAGGCCATGCAGACGTTCACTTTGTGTTTAAATTTTTGCTTGCGCTCTTGTTCG